>NZ_RZQE01000014.1:0-37434 GCF_004022955.1 Mesorhizobium sp. M7A.F.Ca.US.002.01.1.1
GCTGCAGTAGGGTGCTGCTCATCTCGTCGCTTGGGTGGCCGACCGGGCGGAATCCAGATCCGTCCGGAATCCAAGTCCAGGAATTGGAACCCGGATAGCGCCGAGATGTTTATCCGTCATGCAACTGGAGAGATGCCATGACTGAGAACGAAACCCGCTATGAAACCGGTGCGACGAAATATCCGGCAAAGACCGGTGCCGACGCTTCCGATGAATTCTCCCAGGATGCGGCCGCCAACGAGAAGCCTGCCGGCGGAATAGGGCTCACCCGCCGGATGGGCGAAGTGGAAGACCGCACCCGCCAGTCGGAGGGACAAAACCCGCCAAGACAAGTCACGCCGAGCGCCGCAACCGAAAAGACGTCCGGGGCCGGCCCCGCTATCGCGGAGCGTTCAAAGGACGCCAAGGCTCCGAAGAGCAGCCAATGAAGCGAAGGCCGGGAGCACTCCTGCGGCGCTTTGGAGATCGGCGGACAAGTGGTTCGCGTAGTTAGCGTTTGCCGATCCCTTCAACGACGATGCGGATGAGGTGCCTGATCTCGTCCTCGCTGAATGACCCGGCCGAAAGCGCCGAAAGCATCGCCTGGCCGTATATTCCAAGCAGGACCAGCGCCATGAAATTGGCATCGTCATCCCTGCGAATGACACCTTGCCGTTGGCCGAGCACCAGAAGGTCCCGGACCAGGCGCTGGAATGAGGGCCGGTCGGGCGGCGGCTGCAGGGACGGACGCTCGGCGGGGGCAAGAGCCAGCCTGGCAAGCGAGGGATTGGCCAGGCACCAGCCGGCGCTGTCGAGAAAGACTGTCTCGAGCATGACGAATACATCTTCGTTCGCCGCCATGCGGGCGCGGTAGGCGGCATCGCCCGCCTCCACGCGGGCGATGAGCCGCAACGCGATTTCTTCTTTCGAACTGAACAGATTGTAGACCGTTTTGCGGGTCAAGCCGGCGCGCGTCGCGATCTCCTCGACCGAGGTGTTGGCAAACCCCATCTCCCGAAACGCCAGGTCGGCGGCATCGAGGATGAGGCTTCGCGACCGTTCGGTCCGCTTTGGGGTTGTCATTTTTATACCCTAGTGTAAATTTACACATATGTAAACTTTTGCTGCGTGACCGCCGCATTGCGGCAGCCGCCAATCCCGCGAAGGGTCGACCGTGGCGCATCGGAATTCAAGCGGCTCTATGGGAAGCAATGTGCAAATGGCTGGTAGTCTCAAGGAATTCGGCCTTGGGATCTGGATTGCGGATGGTCCGATCGTCACGGCGGCCGCCGGCTTTCACTATCCCACGCGTATGGCCGTTATCGGATTGTCCGGGGGCGGTTTGTTCATCTGGTCACCGGTAGAGCTCACGAACGAGCTGCGCGCCGATGTGGACGCTCTGGGCGTGGTGCGCTTCCTGATCCCGCCCAATTCGCTTCACCACGTGTTTCTCGCTGACTGGCAGCGCGGCTATCCCGATGCCAAGGTCTATGCGCCACCCGGCCTGCGGGAAAAGCGCCGAGATATCCTCTTCTGCGGCGAACTCGGCGATACGCCTGCCGCCGACTGGGCGGACGATCTCGACCAGGTCGTCGTGCGCGGCAACAGGATCACCACCGAGATTGTCTTCTTCCACCGCGCAAGCAGGACAGTGTTGTTCACCGATCTGATCCAGCATTTCCACGCCGGATGGTTCAAGGGCTGGCGGGCGCTCGTAGCCCGGCTGGATCTGATGGTGGCCGCAGAGCCCTCAGTGCCGCGAAAATTCCGCGCCGGCTTTACCGACCGGCGCGCCGCGCGTGCCGCTCTTCAACGCATACTGGCATGGCCGGCCGAAAGAGTGCTGATGGCGCACGGCGAACCAGTGACGGAGGACGCTCAAACGTTCATCCGTCGCGCTTTTCGCTGGCTGGTTGGCCGCTGACTTCCTCGGCGGATTTCGGCGCTTCGAGCACACGGCGCAATGCCGGCGCTTCCTGCTGGATATGATCCCACAGCCGGTTCGCGATCGGCCCATGCGGCCGGTCGCGGCGGCGCGCCACCACCAGTTCGTCGGTGCGGCCCGGCAGATGACGGCCGGCAATGGAGTGCAGGCGTCCGTCCTGCAGTTCTTCCTCGATCAGGAAGCGGGGCAGGTGGCCCCAGCCAAGGCCCTGCAGGATGATCTCCTTCTTCATGCCCTGGTCGGCGACGAGGCATTGCGGCGCGCCTTCGATCAGCGAATAGTTTTGTTGTGGCGAATGGCGGGCGCTGTCGCGCATGACGCATTGGGTGAGTGCCTGCATCTGGTCCGGGGTGATCGGCTGCTCGATACGCTGAGGCAGAAAGCCCGGCGCCACCACGGGAATGAAGGACACCTTGCACAAATCGACCCATTCCACCCGCGCATCGCCCTTGTCGACCCAGTGCAGGATCAGGTCGGCTTCGTCGTCGAAGAGACGCTCCCATGGGCCGCCCACCGCTTCGAAATGCAGATGCAGGCGCGTGCCGGGCAACTGTGCGAAGAATCGCCCGAGCATGCCCAGCACCTGCGGGCGCGGGCACAGGTCGCCGATCACCACATGGATCTCGCTTTCCTCACCCATCGCCAACTGGGCGGCATGGACGCGCAAACCGTCCATCTCGCGCAGCAGCGATAGCGCTCGGCGGTGGAACGACAGCCCGGCCTCGGTCGGACGCACGCGATAGCCGCTGCGATCCAAAAGGACGAGGCCGAGCTGTCGCTCCAGCTTGGCGACGGCGGCGAACACCGCGGGGTGCGAGCGATACAGCATGGCCGCCGCAGGCTGAAAACCGCCGGTGCGGACCACCGCATCGAAGCATTGCAGATCGTGCAGGGTGAATTCGGCCATGTCAGTTTTTGTTACAGAGCTTGTCTTGTCTTTGTAATATCAACAAAATCGCTCCACGGCTAGGCTCTGTCTCGTTCAACGTTCCAGAAGGAATCTTCATCATGAATGAGCTGAATTTCGTCACAACGGGCGACGGCACGCGCATCGCCTACCGCTTCGACGGCGACGCAAGCAAGCCGGTGCTGGTGCTGTCGAATTCCATCGGCACCACGCTGCACATGTGGGATGGGCAGGTCGGCGAATTGGCGAAGCATTTTCGTGTCCTGCGCTACGATTTTCGCGGCCATGGCGGATCGAGCGTTCCGGTCGGCGCCTATTCGCTGGACCGGCTTGGCCGCGACGTCATCGAGTTGCTCGATGCGCTCGGCCTGCAACGTGTACATTTCCTTGGCCTGTCGCTCGGCGGGTTCGTCGCGCAGTGGCTCGGCATCCACGCGCCCGAGCGGATCGACCGGCTGATCCTGAGCAACACCTCGTCCCATCTGGCGCCGGCAAGCTATTTCGACGAGCGGATCGCTGCGGTGCGCCAGGCGCCGGACATGTCGGAAACCGCTGAGACGTTCCTGAGCAACTGGTTCCCCGCGTCGCTGGTTGCCGCCAACGAGCCTGTGGTCGAAGACTTTCGCGCCATGCTGCTGGCTATCGACCGGCAGGGCCTGGCGGGTCTGTTCGCGGCGGTTCGCGACGCGGACCTTCGCCGCACCGTGGCACTGATACCCCGGCCGACGCTGGTGATCGCCGGTCGGCACGACACGGTGACGGCAGCCAGCCACAGCGAGCTGATCGCCGCGACGGTGCCCGGCGCGAAGCTGGTTGTGCTGCCTGCGGTCCATCTGTCGAACATCGAATATCCGGCAGAGTTCATCCAGGCTGTCATCGATTTCTGCGCGGAGCCGAGTGCCGCGACGGCAAAGGCATCCGGCACCAGCCCGGCGGTTGCCGAGCGTTCAAAGGACGCTGCGGTTCACAAGGGCGGGCGCCAGCCGGAGCCTGCGTCAATGTGAGCGCCGGGCCGAGCCGAGCCATCTGGCGAGAAGCTTTTCAACGCCTTTCGGAACGATCCCGTCACCTTGCCATTATCAGCACGAAGGCAGGCTCGGCCAGGCAAACGCCGTAACCGACCTTAGAGACGGTCGGCGACGCACCACTTTCGGGCGCCGACACGAACACGCCGGAGGAAAGCGATGACTGGACGCAAAACCCACGATCAACAAATTCGCATCATTGAAGAGCGGGAAAACACAAAGAACGCCGGCAAGGATTTTGATGCCGAGGCGGATCTGAAACGATCAGCGGCGGAACGCGAAGCACTGCGCAAGGGAGCGGACACACCGGACCTCGTCGATCCAGACGACCGCAACATGCTTCGCGGCAAGAATCAGGAAAGCGCCCATCACAAGAACCGTGCCGACGACTAAAGCGCGTCACGGACCAGCAACGCTCCTGGAACATTCGTCATAGATTGGAGGCAGCCCATGGCACGCGGCAGCAAGAAGCACATCGGAGCAGGTTCACAAGGAAAGGGTTCCGGCACAGGCGCCATGACCGTGACGCCAAAAGACAAGCTCGAAGAAAACAAGGTTCTGTCCAATCGCGACAAGGCACAGCATTCCAAAGAACGCGGTTTGGACTCCAGGCAGGTTGCGACCGAGCAGCATCAGGATCATGCCGCCAACCGTTTGCGGGACTGACGCCCGACAGGGGCGCCAGCCTCGGCCTGGCTGTCCGGGGAGCCGTCAGATTCGTACCATCTCTATTTGACACCGAGGCTTTCAGGCCAGAGCGCCTGGATTTCCTTCGGCAGCGCATCGCGCACCTTAGCCGATTGGCCAAGATCAATATGCCGTGCAAGAACTCGGAATACCGAGCGTGCTGCATCCTCGGGATCGACGGGGCGGATCGATTTCAATTCCTCGCCGATGTGCTGCGAGAAGTTTTCCAGGGAGCGCGTTTTGTCCGGCTCGGCTGCGGGCCGGTAGTGGTCGTAATAGGCGCCGCGCACCAGGAGCGGCAGTTCCGCCCCAAGTTTGGCCGCAAGCCCGATCTGCAGCCTGTCCCTTACGGTCCGCAGGACCGCGCCCAATATGTGCCATGCAATTCGCCGATCCGGACCATGATCGTCCATGATCTCGTCGAGCCAGATGTTGGTTGTCTGCAGCGTCCTGTCAAAGACATCCAAACCGGTAGCGCTCATCATCGCCTCCTCATCAAATTCATGTCTGGTTTCGAAACGATGCTCAGGGACAATCGTTTCGCTATCTGTCGACAAAATTGGCTCGGCCTGTGATCCGGCTCTGCCCCGGGATCCACGGTAGCGGTCTTGGTTGCGCCGGAACCCCTTCCGAAGCAGTTCGTTCCTGGGTGGGCGGCTTTGAGGAGCTGGTTGGGGGAGCGCGTCCTGAACGGATTTTTTGCGATGCCTGCAAGGAAGACAAAAACCAATGAAGGCGAGAACCGACAGCAACTCCTGCAGATGATGACGACGGAGCATTTGGTGCTGGGGACCGCCAGGGCGGCGACTATTCAGGAGGCGAATCAGCGCGCAAATTTGTTCCTGACTTCGGTATCCAGCGCCACGATCGCCCTTGCTTTCGTGGCCCAGGTGACGAGGATGGGGCTTCCTTTCATGCTGTTCAGCCTGATCCTGTTGCCGTGCCTCTACTTCATTGGGCTGGTGACATTCGTCAGGGCTGTGCAGGTGGCCATCGAAGACATGGTCCACGCCCGCGGCATGGCACGCATCAGGCACTGCTACACCGAGCTCACCCCTTCGATGGCGCGCTATCTGGTTCACTCCACCCATGACAACCAAACGGCTCTGCTGGCCGATGTCGGCCTCAAGCCAAGGCCCTGGCAAGCGTTCGCCGGAACCGCAGGGATGGTGAATGTCGTCAACGGTGCCATCGCCGGTGTCTTTGCCGGCGTGATGCTCAAGGTCGTCGTTGGCTCGACGGCCAGTCTCGCCGTGACTGTCGGCATTCTAGCTTTTGCGGTGAGCAACTGGTGCCTGTGGCAACATCACAGGCGCAGTTGGGCAAGCGCGGAACACAAGCTGAAGGTGCTGTTTCCAAACGTGCCGGACAGCGACGGCAAGGCGCGGATCGGATAACCCGTTCGAGAGGGCAGGAGCATCAACTCGCGCTAGGCGGAAACCTCAAGCACGATCTTGCCACGCACATGCTCATTTTCCAGCCGTTCTTCCGCTTTGGCGACCTCTCCAAGAGGGTAGGTGGCTTGCACGAAGGGGGTGACCTTGCCGGCCTCGATGAGGCGGCCGATCTCGGCAAGATGCGCCGCATTCGGCTCGGCCAGGTAGGAGACGCCACGCGCCCGACGCAAGTTTGCCTTTTCCTGCGACGGTTGGGAAAGCGTGGAAACGAGCGTCCCGCCAGGCTTGAGCACCTCCCAGGAGCGCTCCTGCGTGTCGCCCGCGACAAGATCGAACACCAGGTCGACCGCATCGACGACCTCTTCGAAACGCTGATTCTTGTAGTCGACCGTCTGATCGGCGCCAAGCTCACGGACGAAAACGACGTCCTCGGCGGAAACGGTTGTCGCGACGCACGCGCCCACGGCCTTGGCCAGCTGGATCGCCAGATGACCGACGCCGCCGGCGCCGCCATGGATGAGAACCCGTTGTCCGGATTTGAGGCCGCCATGATCGAAAAGGCCTTGCCATGCGGTGATGCCGGCAAGCGGCACCGCCGCGGCTTCGACATGGCTTAGACGATCCGGTTTGGCAGCCGCCTCCGTCGCCTTGACCACGACATATTCGGCATTGCCGCCCCGGTCATGACCAAGCATCGCAAACAACGGGTCGCCCTTCTTCAACGTATGCGCCCGCGTACCGCATATTTCCACCGTGCCGGATACGTCGCGCCCGAGCGTGACCGGCAGGGTCTCGCTCACCGACCCTTCGCGGGTCTTGTAGTCGATCGGATTGACGCTTGCGGCGCGGACCCTGAGCACAACCTCGTCGTCAAGCGGCTGAGGCGAGGGGACCTGATCGATCGAAAGGACCTCAGGTCCGCCAAAAGCGTGGATGCGGATTGCTTTCATGTCGGCATACCTCCTGTTGTCTGGCTGTCGGCGACGCTGTCTGCAGGGCTGTCGTCAGCGGCTGTGCAACCGGGGTTGCGGCGGCAGGCACGCTGGCCTCCCGGGGGGCCACCGTCAGATGATTTTCCACCGTCATCGGCGACCCAGCGGGATGCCAATTTGTCGGCGGCCAATCCGTCACGATCAGGCCGCCGCAAGGACGCCCAGTCCTGCTAGGCCGTAGACTGCGTCGGCGGGTTCTGGTTCATCATCCACAGCTCGATCGCAGCCAGCACCGCGACCAGAACGCCGATTACAACATGCACGCCCATGGCTGTGGTTGCCTGGAATCCAAGCACCCAGGGAGACACAACTACCCAAAGACCCACAACGAGGTTCAGCCATTCCTCCCAGACAGCAAAGGCGAAGAGGGCGGCAACCGAAAGCACGACAATCACGATGCCGCTGCCCATGGCATTCTGGGACTGTGTCCCCGCCGCGAAGGCGAATATCCATGGAGAGAAGAAGAGAATTGCTCCGAGGACCAGATTTGCTACGTCACAGAGCTTGGCGTTTGACCATTGGTTCATGATTTTTCTCCATCAAGCGTGCTCTCCACGCTTCCGAAGCTCAATCGGCGGCCTTGAAACCGTCGGGTCACATGGCGGCAAGGCTACAACCAGACTTGCTGGCTTTCTAACTGGAGAGCAGGCCGTTGGTTCCAACCAATCGGCCTGGCACGGCACCGGGAACTCTCCTCGCCGGGAGCATTCAGCCACTCCCGATCCGTTCGCGACATACAACGCGGCGGGAAGGTGCGAGGCGCAGGCGATTACCCATGTGATCGCCTCTCGATCATAGTCGTCACCCGGAGCGCCAGTCCTCGAAGAAGACGTTCAATGTAAGCGTGATGTGTTCGCGTTCTGGCAGCCTTCTGTGCCGCTTCCTTCCTGCCGCGGGTACCCTTGGTCACTGCCTTGCGCGCGGCGGCGGAACGACCGGATGCGCCTTTCGTTTCGGCGGCCTTCTCGGCGGCGGCCGCCCGCGCCATGGGCGCGCGTTGTCTCTGGGGACCAACGCGCCGAGGTTACAAATGAACCTATCCCAGCCTTTGGCTTACCGACATCGACGACGCGCGGGGAGTCAGACGCTGGCAAACCTCGGAGATCGGGATCGATACCGGTTCACGACGGGTTGCTGATCAATGCGCATGGTTCGCATGCCGAAGCGGACGTCACGGCTGCGTGCAAATCGGCACTGGCTGCGGCGGCGGTGCCGGATGATCCTTCCTGTATTGGGCGATGATCGGCTCGAGGGTCTTTCGCGGCCAGAATTTCGGTGTGCCGATTTCCTTCAGGCAGGACGCGTTCCAATAGGTGCCCGGCTGTGAATGGTTGGCTGCGACCGCGGCGATGTCGCGCGATTCCGGGTAGATGTAGAGCGTCGTCGGATTGTCCTTGACCATCGGGATAATCTGCTGCGCATCCGCCGGCGACCAACTGGTGCAGCCATTGCTGCGACCGCCGGCATAATCCACCAGCTTGCCGAACGGCACGAAGCCGTCATGGTCGGCATGCGAGCTGTTCGGATTTTTGCGCAGGCACAGGCCGTGCAGCACCTGGGCCGCGTGGCCGCCGATCACCCGCTGCCTGGCGTTCGCGGCTTCGCCTTCGCCGTCGAACTGGATGAAGGTGCGCTGGAAAGCCACGTCCCGTTTCGCACCAGTGCGGTAATAACCCTTGAACGAGGTTTTCGCCTCGCGGGTCATATAGGCGCCGCCGGCCGTCAACGATGAATCCATCGCATTGCCGAAGTTCTTCGCGCACCGCTTGCCGTTCGAAAAATCGACGACACCCTTCAGATTCCGCCCGCTGCCATGACCCGACGAAATCGCGCGGAAGGACTCGCTGCCCTCGCAGATGACGTAGTAGCGGCGGCCGAGCACGCCATTGCCCAGATCGCTGGGGCGTGTCGCATCCATGGCGAAGTAGCAGGGGTTCTTGACGGCCCCTTGGGCGACCTTCTTCCGATAAAGCGCGCGGGCTCGTTCGAGGACAATTTGTGAGATCTGGCCCTCGCTGTTGCCGACATGAGCCTGCAACCAGGCCGGAACGTCAGATGATGCGGCAAAGGATCGAGCCGACACCGTCACGGCGATGACGGCGACGAAAAAGCTGGCGACGACGCCCAGACAAACAGATCTCAACCGCACCGGATCAATTCTCCTGTCGAAGCGAATGGCGATTTCTTGCGGTATTGCCGCGAGAATCGATCATAGATGGCCTCGCATTATCAGGCGAAACACATCTTGTTTAGCGCGCCCGCATGAAGATCCGCAAAGCAGGTCGACGCATGCAACGGCCCTACGCCGACATGCTGGCTCCAGGCTTGCGGCGGACGTCTTCGTATCCTTGAAGCAGGGCAACGAACTCGGGTTGGCGGGTTCCTTCGAGCTCGTCGGCGCGTTGGCTGACGGAGCATCAAACGAAAAACCCGCCTGTGCGGCGGGCCATCGGCGCAAATCAGCACCATGGACAAATATGTACCATAGCTGAGTGCAGGGAGTCAAGAAAAAATTCCTATCGCGAAAAGCCGCGGGTTCGGAACCTGATCTCTCGAGTTCCGCGATTTTCGATACGCAGGGATTGAGCTATCATCTGATTCTGGCGTGGCTCACGCCTCCTCCCTCCGCCGGGAAAGCATCATCCATGCAGGGCTCTCTCATCACCGAACCAACTGTTCGAGCGCTTGGCATAAGGAGGGGTTGCGAAAACGGCTCGCACCAGGAGGTTTGTCATGAAGCTGTCCGCGCCCATCTATCATCTGAAGCGTCAAGCCAGGCTGTTGTCCCGCGAGGCCAAAATTCCGCTCCACGAAGCGCTTGACCGTGTTGCAGTACGGGAAGGCTTCGCCAGTTGGAGCCTGCTTGCGGCCAAGGCAGCCGGGGCGGCGCCTGCCGGCACACTGTTTGCGCAACTTGCGCCCGGCGATCTGGTCCTGGTGGGTGCACGACCCGGCCACGGCAAGACGCTGATGAGTCTCGAACTGGCAATCGAAGCCATGAAGTCCGGCAGTCGGGGCGTGTTCTTCACGCTGGAGTATACGCAGCGGGATGTGCTCGACCGGTTTCGAGCCATCGGGGCAGACCCGGTGCAGTTCAACGACCGGTTCGTGTTCGACAATTCCGACGCCATCAGCGCCGACTATATCGTCAAGGCATTGGGCTCGGCGCCGCGCGGCACGCTGGTGGTGATCGACTACCTGCAACTGCTCGACCAAAAGCGGCAAAATCCGGAGCTGATGGCGCAGGTTCGCACGCTGAAAGCGTTTGCCGGCGACAGGGGATTGATCCTCGTCTTCATCTCGCAGATCGACCGGTCCTACGACCCGGCGCAGAAGCCGGTTCCCGATATCGGCGATGTGCGGTTGCCGAACCCTCTGGATCTGTCGCTGTTCAACAAGACCTGCTTCCTGAACAAGGGCGAGATCCGGTTCCACGCGGCAGGCTGACGATCGGGTCAGCCAAGCCTTCATTGGGCGGCTGCTACCAGGTTCAGCTCAACCGATGCCGGATTGTGCTGCGCGCGCAACGTTTCGGCCGCCTGGCGAACCACTTCGGATATAAGCATCAGCTGTTTGGCGATCGGGCTTGTCTTGCGCCAGATCATGCCGATCGTCCGCGACGGTTGGGGGTTGGCAAAGTGGGCGACAGACACCGCCGCCGAGCGCGTCTCCACCGGCACGGCCATTTCGGGAATCAAGGTGACGCCGACGCCGGCGCCGACCATCTGCACCAGGGTCGACAGCGAGCTGCCGTCCAGCAACTCCCTTGGCCGCGCCGAATGCATGTTGCAGAACGACAGCGCCTGGTCGCGAAAACAATGGCCTTCCTCCAGCAGAAGCAGCCGCATCTCGCGCAGCATTTCGCGGTTGGGGACCGGCTTTCCCTCGTCCTCGCCGGGCCGGACCAGCACGAAGTTCTCGGCAAACAGCACGATTTCCGTCAGCGAGGGTTCCGACACCGGCAAGGCGACGATGGCCGCGTCGAGCCGGCCGTCGGCCAGTTCCTGGATCAGCTTTTGCGTTTGCGTTTCGCGCACGTGGATATCGAGCCCGTCATGCATGCGGGCGAGGTTGCCGATGATGGCAGGCAAAAGGTAGGGTGCGATCGTCGGGATCACGCCGATGCGCAACCGTCCCACCAGCCGGTCGCGCGAGGCGCGGGCCAGATCCGTCAACTCATCCACCGAGCGTAGGATGTCGCGGACGCGCAAGGCGAATTCCTCGCCGAAATTGGTCAGCCGGACCTGGCGTGGGCCTCTTTGGAAAAGCTCCGTGCCCAGCGTTTCCTCCAACTCCCGGATCTGCACCGAGATGGCGGGCTGCGAGATCGAGCAGGCATCGGCGGCGCGGCCGAAATGATTGTGCCGGGCCAGCGCCTCGAAATAACGCAGCTGCTTCAGCGTCAGGTTTGTCATAATGTCATCTTATCGCTGCAATCAGGAAATCCAACTTAAATTAATCAAGCGGCTTTGCTATAGGAGTCGTAACGAAGATGAGGAGCAGCCGGGACCGCCTGGTGAGGCGCATGCCCGCAGCAACAGGACATCCAACATATTCGGTCGCGTATCGGGCTCAGGTCATCGCGCCAGCCATGAAACGGACCGCCTACAGGGACATTTTTGTGTCCCTGTTCACGCAGCAGTTGAACAGCTCAACACAGCCACGATCGGAGAGAAGAACATGGACGCACAGACCGATGATCCCAGTGCCGGCAAATGCCCCGTTGCGCACGGATCCTCCAGCAGGACGAACCGTGACTGGTGGCCGAACCAACTGGACCTTGGCGTTCTGCATCAGCAGTCGAACCTTTCGGACCCGATGGGCGAAGAGTTCGACTATGCCGAGGAATTCAAGTCGCTCGATCTCGATGCGGTGATCAAGGACCTGCACCAGGTGATGACGGATTCGCAGGATTGGTGGCCGGCCGACTTCGGCCATTACGGGCCGCTGTTCATCCGCATGGCCTGGCACAGTGCCGGCACCTACCGCATCGGCGACGGCCGTGGCGGCGCCGGGGCCGGCCAGCAGCGTTTTGCTCCGCTCAACAGCTGGCCGGACAATGCCAATCTCGACAAGGCGCGCCGGCTGCTGTGGCCGGTCAAGCAGAAATATGGGCGCAAGATCTCCTGGGCCGACCTGCTGATCCTCACCGGCAACGTCGCGCTGGAATCGATGGGCTTCAAGACCTTCGGTTTTGCTGGCGGCCGCGCCGACGTCTGGGAACCCGAGCAGGACGTCGATTGGGGTTCGGAAACCAAGTGGCTCGACGACAAGCGCTACTCCGGCGACCGCGAACTCCAGGGCCATCTCGGCGCCGTCCAGATGGGTCTGATCTATGTCAATCCGGAAGGGCCGAACGGCAAGCCGGATCCGCTGGCCTCGGCACGCGATATTCGCGAGACGTTCGGCCGCATGGCCATGAACGACGAGGAGACCGTGGCGCTGATCGCCGGCGGCCACACCTTCGGCAAAACCCACGGCGCCGGCGATGCTTCGCTTGTGGGTGCGGAGCCGGAAGGCGCCGGCATCGAAGCGCAGGGCCTCGGCTGGTCGAGCAAGCATGCCACGGGCATCGCCGGCGATGCCATCACCTCGGGCCTCGAGGTGACCTGGACCACGACGCCGACCAAGTGGAGCAACAACTTCTTCGACAATCTGTTCAACTTCGAATGGGAGCTGACCACGAGCCCGGCGGGCGCGCATCAGTGGACGCCGAAGGGCGGCGCCGGCGCCGGAACCGTGCCGGATGCCCACGATCCGTCCAAGCGCCGCGCGCCTGCCATGCTGACGACCGATCTCGCGCTGCGGGTCGATCCGGCCTACGAGAAGATCTCGCGGCGCTTCCATGAGCATCCGGACCAGTTCGCCGACGCTTTTGCCCGCGCCTGGTTCAAGCTGACCCATCGCGACATGGGGCCGGTCGTTCGCTATCTCGGCCCGCTCGTGCCGAAGGAAGAGCTGATCTGGCAGGATCCGATCCCCGCGGTCGACCACGAACTGGTCGGCGAGCAGGACATTGCGTCGCTGAAGGCGAAGATCCTGGCATCGGGCCTGTCGGTTTCCGAATTGGTCTCGACGGCGTGGGCCTCGGCCTCGACGTTCCGCAATTCCGACAAGCGCGGTGGTGCCAATGGTGCACGCATCCGGCTGGCGCCGCAGAAGGATTGGGAGGTCAACCAGCCGGCGGAACTGTCGAAGGTGCTGGCCAGGCTGGAAGCCATCCAGAAGGAGTTCAACGCGGCACAGACCGGCGGGAAAAAGATCTCGCTGGCCGACCTCATCGTTCTCGGCGGTGTCGCCGCTGTCGAGAAGGCGGCGAAGGATGGCGGCCACGAGGCCAAGGTGCCGTTCACGCCGGGTCGCATGGATGCTTCACAGGAACAGACGGATGTCCATTCCTTTGCCGCGCTCGAGCCGAAAGTCGATGGCTTCCGCAACTATGTCAGGGGCAAGCAGCCGATGTCGGTCGAAGCCATGCTGGTCGACCGGGCGCAATTGCTGTCGCTGACCGCACCCGAAATGACGGTGCTGGTCGGCGGTCTTCGTGTGCTCGGCGCCAACACGGCCAACTCGAAGCACGGCGTGTTCACCGACCGGCCGGGTACGTTGACCAACGACTTCTTCGTCAACCTGCTCAGCATGAACACGGTCTGGGATCCGGCCGCCGGCTCCGACGAAGTCTACGAGGCGCGTGACCGCAAGACCAAGGCGGTCAAGTGGACCGGCACCCGTGCCGACCTGATCTTCGGCTCGCACGCCCAATTGCGCGCGCTTGCCGAGGTCTACGGGTCGGCGGACGCCAAGGCGAAATTCACCAGGGATTTCGTTGCGGCATGGACCAAGGTGATGAACGCCGACCGCTTCGACATCGCCTGAGATCGCTAAAGGCGCTCCGGCGCGGCCGCGCCGGATCGCCGGTCCTCCCAAGGACACAACGCCAGGGCCGCGTTTCCAGTGATGGGAGCGCGGCCTTTGTCGTATGGGGCCGCGCTTTGGTGGACCGTGCCTCCCTGGTCAAGCATGCTATTTTGTGGGCATCGCGTCTGCACCGGTGCACCATGATCGAAATCGTCAAACCCGCGTTCGAACATCTGCCGTCCTACAAGGCGGCACTCGAACGCGGCTGGTCGCCGGACAATGTGCGATTGCTGGAAGCGACGCGCGAGCAGCTTGCGGCAATCGAAAGGGATCCCGTGGCTTTTCTCGCCGACCTCGATGATCCCCAGGCCAGGGGCGGTCCGATCACCTTGCCCGACGGCAAAAAGGCGCCGCGCCTGCCGGGCTTCCGCCGCTGGATCTGGGACGGCGAGGCGTCGGGCTCGATCGGCTTTCGCTGGCAGAAGGGCACGTCGGACCTGCCGCCGCATGTGCTCGGCCATATCGGCTATGCGGTGGTGCCGTGGAAGCGGCGGCGCGGTTACGCTACACAGGCGCTGCGCCTGATGCTGGAGGAGGCGAGGGCGGTCGGCCTGGCTCACGTCGAGATCACCGCCAAACCGGGCAATCCGGCCTCGCACAAGGTGATCCTGGCCAATGGCGGCAAGCTCGTCGAACGCTTTTTCGAGGACGCCGCCTATGGCGGAGCGGAAAGCTTGCGGTTCCGGATCGAGCTGTAGGATGTATCTCAACCATGCTCATCGGCGCACAGCGCATGATCCGACAGCGCGCGGATGACGTAGCAATCGCCGACCGTCTGGCCATTGCAGCACGTGGCGATGCGTTCGAGCTCGGCCTCGAGCCGCTTCAACTGGGCAATCTTTTCCCGCACCGAGATCAGTTGCTCCTCGGCGATCTTGTCGGCGTGGCCGCAGGGTTGCTCGGGGTGGCCGCTCAAATCGATCAGAGAGCGGATGTCCTCGACGGCGAAACCGAGATCGCGGGCGTGGCGGATGAAGGCCAACCGCTCCAGCTCCTGCCTGGAATAGCGGCGCTGGTTGCCTTCCGAGCGCTCGGGTGCGGCAACAAGGCCCATCTGCTCGTAGTAGCGGATGGTCGGCACCTTGACCCCGGTGCGGCGCGAGAGATCACCGATCGAAAACATGAATTGCCTCTTGAAGCTCTAGTGACTAGAGCAATTACAGTGCCTGACATCAGCGTTCAAGACCCATGCGGCGACGCCGCGCGGGCAAGACAGACAGGTGATGTGATGACGGCGCCCCTCGACCAGGTAAAAATCAGGCAGACGCGGTTCAAGATCGGCGGCATGGATTGCGCCTCTTGCGCAACCAAGATCGATACGGCGGTGCGTCGCCTAGACGGCGTCGCCGATGTCTCGGTTTCGGTGACCGGTGCCAGCATGACGGTCAGCCATGGCGGCGCGTTGCCGGAAGACAGGGTGCTGCAGCAGGTTGCTCGGCTCGGCTACGGCATCGTCAGGGCCGAGGCACATGTATCGCCGATGTCAAACAAGGCGCACGCCGATCACGTCCACAATGACCATGAAGGCCACGATCATGCGAGCCACGATCCCGATCCCGATCATGGCCATTCCGAGACGGGGCAGGCGTGGTGGCGTTCCCGCCGGGCGGTGCTGACGCTCGCCTGCGCGGCAGCGCTTCTCGCCGCATACGGCATCGGCCATCTGTTCCCGGTGGCGGAACGCGGGGTGTTCCTGGCCGCGCTGTTGGTCGGCCTGGTGCCGATCGCACGGCGCGCGCTGATGGCCGCATTGGCCGGCACGCCGTTTTCGATCGAGATGCTGATGACCATCGCGGCGATAGGCGCCGTGATGATCGGTGCCACTGAAGAGGCCGCCGCCGTGGTGGTGCTCTTCCTGATCGGCGAGCTTCTGGAGGGTGTCGCCGCCGGCCGGGCGCGGGCGAGCATCCAGGGACTTGCCGATCTGGTGCCGAAGACGGCCTTGGTCGAGCGCGCAGGCGGCACATCGGAGTGTCCCGCCGAAGACCTTGCGGTCGGCGATATCATCCTGGTGCGGCCGGGCGACCGCATCCCGGCCGATGGCGAGATCATCGAGGGCGCGAGCGAAATCGACGAGGCGCCGGTGACCGGCGAGAGCACGCCGAAGCGCAAGGGCGTTGCGGACGCCGTCTTTGCCAGCACGATCAGCATCGATGGCGTGCTCAAGGTGCGGGTGACGGCGGCCGCTTCCGACAACACCATCGCCCGAATCGTGCGGCTGGTGGAGGAGGCGCAGGAGGCCAAGGCGCCGACAGAGCGCTTCATCGATCGCTTCTCGCGCACCTACACGCCGGCGGTGCTGGCGGTCGGTGCGCTGGTGGCATTGTTGCCGCCGCTGCTTGCCGGCGGCGACTGGAACGAATGGATCTACAAGGGCCTGGCGATCCTGCTGATCGGCTGCCCCTGCGCGCTGGTCATCTCGACCCCGGCGGCGATCGCCGCGGGCCTTGCGACCGGTGCGCGGCGTGGCCTGTTGATGAAAGGCGGTGCGGTGCTGGAAGGCTTTCGCCGGATCACGGCGGTCGCCTTCGACAAGACCGGCACGCTGACCGCAGGCAAGCCTGCCGTCACCGACATCGTGGCGTATGGAAGGGATGAACGCACCGTGCTGGCGCTGGCGGCAGCACTGGAGCAGGGCTCCAGCCATCCGTTGGCGATGGCGATCCTGGACCGGGCCAAGGCCGACAAGGCGCCGGTGCCGCCGGCTCTCGCGGCGAAGGCAATCTCGGGCAAGGGTGTCGAGGGCAGCGTTGGCGGCGTCGCCGTCTTCCTCGGCTCCGGCCAGGCGGCGGGCGAACGCGCCGACATGACGCAAGCGCAGCGCCTCGCCGTCGACAGCCTCAACGGCCAGGGCAAGACGGTGTCAGTGCTGGTCGCCGATGGCGTGGTGGCCGGGCTGATTGCCATGCGCGACGAGCCGCGGCCGGATGCTGCGGCCGGGATCGCGGCGCTGAAGGCCGAGAGCATCCGCGCGGTGATGCTGACCGGCGACAACCGCCGCACGGCGCAAGCCATCGCCGCTTCGCTCGGCATCGAGGCGCGGGCGGACCTGTTGCCCCAGGACAAGCAGCGCATCGTCGGCGAATTGCAGCGCGAGGGTTTCAAGGTCGCCAAGGTCGGCGACGGCATCAACGACGCGCCGGCGCTCGCGGCCGCCGATATCGGCATTGCCATGGGCGGCGGCACCGACGTGGCGCTGGAGACCGCGGACGCGGCGATCCTGCACGGCCGCGTCATGGACGTCGCGCGTATGGTGAAACTGTCGCGGGCGGTGATGGCCAATATCGGCCAGAACATCACCGTGGCGCTGGGGCTGAAGGCGGTGTTCCTGGTCACCACCATTTTGGGCATCACCGGCCTGTGGCCGGCGATCCTGGCCGATACCGGCGCGACCGTGCTGGTCACCGCCAACGCCATGCGCCTGCTGCGCTGGCGCGGGTGAAGTGTTTTTGGTTGATCGCGATCTTTTCGGAAAACCGGCGTCCACTTTTCCGGATCGTGATCTACTCGGCTGGGGCTGTCAGCGGCGGCGTGGCGTTGCTGCGCCCTTCCCAGACATAAGAGGCGAGCGCCACTGCCACGGCAACCAGCATGGCGATGGCGCCCAGCAGCGGCAGGCTGCGGTAGCCATAGCCGCTGTTCAGCATCGCGGCGCCCAACGAAGCGGCCAGCGCGATGCCGACATTGAAGCCGGAGGGAATGAGCGACGAGGCAAGGTTCGAGGCGTCCGCGGTCCAGGCCAGGATGCGGGTCTGGATCGGCGTGCCGATGGCGAAGTTGAGACCGCCCCAGATGACGATCGCCACAACCATCGGCAGGGGATAGGGGCTGACGGCATAGATGACGCCAAGCGTCACCGCCTGCAGGGCCAGCATGGTGATCAATGACGGCATCAGCTTCCAGTCGGAGAGCTTGCCGCCGAGGAAGACGCCAAGGGTTGCGCCGACGCCGTTGAGCAGCAGCACCCACGGCACCAGGTTCTCGTCGAGACCGGTGACTTCCAGCAGTGTCGGGGTGATGTAGGTGAACAGGCCGAACTGGCCGATCATCAGCATCAGCATCAGGATCAGCGATGTCCAGACCTGCTGGCGGGCCAGCACGCGGACCTCGCGGGCGAAGCCGGCGGGCTTGGCCGATGAGCCGGTGGTGCGCGGCAAAAGGGTTGCCATGGCAAGCGTTGCCGCGACACCCAGCGCGCACATCACCCAGAAAGTCGCACGCCAGCCCCAGATGTTGCCGATTGCGGTGCCGGCCGGCACGCCGATGACGTTGGAGACGGTGAGGCCGGACAGGATGACGGCGACAGCCATGCCGCGCTGGTCCTCGCGCACGAGACCGACGGCGACGACCATGGCGACGCCGAAATAGGCGCCATGCGCGACCGCCACGGCAATGCGCAACAGAAGCATCGAGGTGAAATCGGGCGCCAGCGCGCAAGCCGCCTGGCCAATGGTGAAGGCGATGGCGAGGCCGAGCAGCAAGGTCTTGCGCGACAATGACTTGGTGGCGAGCGCCAGCAGCGGGCCGCCGATGGCGATGCCGCCGGCATAGCCGGAGACGAGATAGCCGGCGGAGGGAACCGAGACGCCCAGGCCTTGCGCCACCTGCGGCAGCACGCCGGCAATGACGAATTCGGTGGTGCCGAAGGCAAAGGCGGCGATGAACAGGGCGATGAGCGGAAGCGACATGGAGAAGCCTTAGCTGGAAGCGCCTCAAACCACGGATGGGCTTTGCGGGCAATCCAGAAATTTTTGTCGCGAGTTTAGGTTTTCTTGAATTGGATGCGAGCAGCCGCTTCCCTTCTCCCCAGGGGAGAAGGGAAAGTGGCGCTTCTCAGCTCGCCTTCAACCGCGACCCCGTCAGCAGGCCGCGCTCTTCAAGCACCGGATAGGCCATCGAGGCCAGCAGCGAATTGATCTGTTTCAGGTCGCGGATGGTGTCGAGATGGATCGAGCTGGTTTCGACGCTCTTGGCGGTGCCGTCGCGCAGCCGCACGAAATGGCTGGCGCTGGTTTCCTTTTCGCGGTCGCGCAGCCGGTCCTTTTCCAGCACCAGCTGACGGGCGGTCTCGGGATCGCGCGACACCAGAACGTTGAAGGCAAGCCGCGCATTGGCCAGAACCGAGCCATGGAAGGCGCACAACTCGGCCCAGCCCTCGTCGGTGAATTCCAGTCCGCGCTCGAACTTCTTCTTCACATGCACCAGCATGTTGCGCACGATGATGTCGCCGACCTGCTCGAGCTTGACGCAGGCGCCGATCAGTTCCTGGCAGCGCAGCGCCTCGTCCTCGGTCAGCGGGTTCCTGGTCAGTTTGGCGAGGTAGAGCTTGATCGCGGCGTGCTTGCGGTCGACGCGGTCGTCGAGTGCGGCCAGCGCCTTGATCTTGTCGGCGTCGGCACTTTCATAGAGTTCGATGATACGCTTGAGCATGATCTCGATCGTCTCGCAGACCCGCACCACCTCGCGGGTGGCATTGGCCAGCGCCTGGCTCGGCACGTCGAGCGCGCTTTCGTTGAGCGCGGACAGCTCGACGACGTCAAGCGAGGCGGCCGGCACGGGCTTGGTGCCAAGTGCGACGATCTTCTCCGAAGCGCGGTAGACGAAGCCTGCCAGCGGCAGGCCGGCGAGCAGGATCAGCACATTGAACAGGATGTGGGCATTGACGATCTGGTCCGCCGCCGTCGAACCGAGAAAGGCGAAGTGCGGCCTGAAGATCATGACCAGGATCAGCATGACCAGCGAGCCAAGCCCGCGCATCAGGAGATTGCCGATCGGCACGACGCGCACTTCGGGGCTCGACGAGCGGGTCAGCATCGGCGCGATGATCGAGGAGCCGAGGTTGACGCCAAGGATGAGAACGACGCCAAGTTCGGGCGTGATCAGGCCACGGCCTGCCAGCGTCGCCATCAACAGCACCGCCGCGATGCTCGACTGGAACAGCCAGGTGATCAGTGCCGCCAGCAGATAGGCGGTGATGGAATCGGTCGAGAAGTAGTTGATGATGACCGGCATGAGCTGGCTGTTGCGCAGGGGCTCCGATGCCTGGCCGATCATCTCCAGCGACAGGATCAGAAGGCCGATGCCGACCAGGATGCGGCCGGACTGGCGCCAGTCGCGCCGCTCGGTGGCCATGAACATGACCGTGCCGGTGATCAGGCACAGCGGCACCAGCAAGGTGAGGTCGAAGGTCAGCAGCTTGACCACCAGCGCCGAGCCGATCTCGGCGCCGCGCACCGCCAATTGGCCCGCGGCGCCAGAGACGATGCCAGAGCCGGCGAAGGAGCCGACCAGCAGCGTGACGGCGGTGGAGCTCTGCAGGGCGATGGCAAGGCCGGTGCCGGCCAGCACCGCCATGATCGGATTGCGCATGGTGGCGCGGAGGCGATGGCGCAGCACGTCGCCATAGGCGCGTTCAACGCCGGTCTTCACCATGCGGGTGGCAAACAGCATCAGCGCCACGGCGCCGGCCAGATGCAGAAGGACGACGGACCCGCTCATTTCGTCCCCCGCATGCAAACAGGGCGCCCGCCCTGTTTTGCGTGGCGATCAGAAGGAAAAACGAGGGAACGAATCATGTTCATGGCGGTGACTTATAATAGCTCGAATATTTTAGCCGGATAATAAAATCTTGTCGATTTCAAGGGCCGTTGCCGCGCGACAGGCGGTGTCGGAAAATGGACGGACGCGCAAATGGTTGCATTGCTGGGCGGGCGCGAAGCGGCGGATAGGCCGAGTTTGCGGTGCGACTGGCTCCTGCCTTTGCGATCATGTTCAGCTTCCTTGGGTAAATCAAGGAATCCATTACATAATTGTAATGCGTGCGTTCAGTTTCGGTTCATCGATGGGCAGCTACTGCTTCGATATCGACAACCAAGGAGACTTCTCATGAAACGCATCGTCCTTTCCGCACTCGCTTTCTCGATGCTGGCCGCCACGTCGCTCACCGGCCAGGCCGCACCGCTGAATGCGCCGAACGCGCCGCAGTCGAACTACAGCCAGGTCGACTGGCAGAAGCCCGGCCACCACAGCGATGTGAGGAAGCGCGTTTACAAGAAGAAGGTCGTCGTCGTGAAGCGCAACAACTGGCGGCATGGCCAGAAATATTCCGGCTGGAAGCGCCATCAGCCGATCCGCGACTATGGCCGCTACGGCCTGCATCGCCCCGGCCGCGGCCAGGAATGGATCCGCGTCGGCAACGACTATGTGCTGGTCGGCATCCTCTCCGGCGTCATCTTCGGCGCGCTTGCCGCGCATTAATCGGCACCTTGCCGGACATTGAAAAGGGAGGCGGCCCGCTACGGCCGCCTTTCTTTTTGCCTGTGGAAACCGGGTATGGCCCGCATTAAGGGTCGTCGGATTTCGCGGGCGTGATTATATAATCGGGAAACGAGTTCCCCGATGCGCTTTCCACCCGCCTTCCTCGACGAGATACGCGACCGCGTGCCGATTTCATCGGTGATCGGCCAGCGCGTCGCGTGGGACCGCAAGAAGACCAACGCACCGCGCGGCGACTATTGGGCCTGCTGCCCGTTCCATGGCGAGAAGAGCCCTTCCTTCCACTGCGAGGACAAGAAGGGCCGCTACCATTGTTTCGGCTGTTCGGTCTCGGGCGATCATTTCAAGTTCCTCACCGAACTGGACGGGATGAGCTTTCCCGAAGCTGTGGAAAAGATCGCCGACATGGCCGGGGTGCCGATGCCGGTCCGCGATGCGCAGGAGGAGCGGCGCGAAAAGGAACGCGCCAGCCTGACCGACGTCATGGAGATGGCGACCGCCTTCTTCCAGGAACGGCTGCAGGGACCGGAAGGCGCCAAGGCGCGTGCCTATCTGCGCGACCGCGGCCTGACGCCGGCGACGCAGCAATCGTTCCGGCTTGGTTTTGCGCCCGACAGCCGCAATGCGCTGAAGGAGCATCTCGCCGCCAGGGGCGTGCCGAAAGCCGATATCGAGGCCTGCGGACTGGTGCGCCACGGCGACGACATCCCGGTTTCCTATGACTGGTTCCGCGACCGCATCATGTTTCCGATCCCGGATTCCAGGGGGAAGATCATCGCCTTTGGCGGCCGCGCGCTGCAGCCCGATGCGCTGGCCAAATACATGAACTCGCCCGACACCGAGCTCTTCCACAAGGGCAACGTGCTTTATAATTTCGCCCGCGCCCGCAAGGCCTTGGCCAAGGGCGGCACGGTCATCGCCGTCGAAGGCTATATGGATGTCATCGCGCTGGCACAGGCCGGCTTCGAGAATGTCGTGGCGCCGCTCGGCACCGCGCTTACCGAGAACCAGCTCGAGCTGCTGTGGCGCATGGCGCCGGAGCCGATGTTGTGCTTCGACGGCGACAAGGCCGGGTTGAAGGCCGCGTGGCGGGCCGCCGACATGGCGCTGCCGTCGGTGCAGGCCGGCCGCTCGGCGCGTTTCGCGCTGCTGCCGGAAGGCAAGGATCCCGACGATCTGGTCAAGGCCGAAGGACCGGATGCGTTTCGTAGCGTTCTGGCCGAGGCGCGGCCGCTGGTCGATCTTTTATGGATGCGTGAGACGGCGGGCGGCGTCTTCGACACGCCGGAGCGGCGGGCCGAGCTTGAGAAGACGCTGCGCGAACTGACCAGCCGCATCCGCGATGAAAGTCTCCGCTACCATTATCAACAGGAGATGCGCGAGCGCGTGTTGAGCTTCTTCGGCTCGCAGCGCGGCACCAGGCAAAGCGGCCGCCAGGATGGGCGCCCGGGCCAGGGCAAGGCAGCCGCTCCCGGCGGGCAGTTCGCCAAGAGCGGTGGCGGCCGCATTGCGATCACCGAAAGTCTCGGCCAGTCGGCTTTGGTCAAACGCGGCGGCGAGGGGATGTCGGTGCGCGAGGCGACGATCATCGTCGCATTGGTCAACCATCCGGCACTGATCGACGAGAATTTCGCCCATATCGAGTTTCTCGATCTCGCCAACTCCGATCTGAGGCGGCTGCATGCGGCAATCCTCGATGCAATGGCGCATGACATGGCCAATGACCGGCAGGCGGTGATTGCGACGATCGAACGCGCCGGCTGCGCCGAGATCTGGGAGCGGGCCGTCGGGTTGATCCGGCGGATGCGGCAATGGCCGGCGCTGGAGACCGCCGCCCTTGAAGATGCCCGCGATGCTTTCAGCCAGGCGCTGCACTTGCAGCGCAGCGCGCGCACCTTACATAAGGAACTGAAACAGGCGGAAGCGGCGCTCGCCACCGATCCCACAGACGAAAACTACCGGCACCTGATCGAAATTCAGGCGCAATTCCAGGATGTGCAAGCCACGGAAGCGCTGATCGAAGGGTTTGGCGTCTCCTCGGGCAGGGCAGGGCGAGCTTAGTTGGAAGCGAGTGAATTGAGAAAGCGTCGTTGCGCGTCGAAATGGCGCGTAACGGGCTAAGTCGGGTAATTGATTCGCTTTTTTCATGCGAATCATGCGAGAGGCGCTTGACCTTCTGGCAGATTGGCGGAATCAGGACGATTCGAAACGTTAACCCGAACCCGCGTCGACGGGAAATAAGCGATGTGAGGTACTGGTCACTGGACAGGCAGCCCGCCTGCCACAGATATCAGGGTTAATCTGGACTTAATGGATGTCGCCCAAAAAGGGGAAACCCGGTTTTGGGGCAACGACATACACCAAACGAAACGAGTTGATGCAGTTACTGGCCCGGTGAAGCGCGTTTCATAAGCGAGCGCATCCGATTTGACTGGTCCGACAGCTTACGCGGCTTTGAAGTTCGGCCGCTAGGAGAAGATAAAGACTATGGCGACAAAGGAAAAGGAAGAGGTCGAAACCGAACGCGAAGGCGCCACCGATGGCCCTCTGCTCGACCTTTCCGATGATGCTGTCAAGAAGATGATCAAGGCCGCCAAGAAGCGCGGCTATGTCACCATGGACGAGCTGAATTCGGTGCTGCCCTCAGAGGAAGTGACCTCCGAGCAGATCGAGGACACGATGGCGATGCTGTCCGACATGGGCATCAACGTGGTCGAGGACGACGAGCAGGGCGAGGAGCCCGAGGCCGCCGACACCGCGGCCGATGCCGAGGAAGACGCCAACGAGCTGGCTGAGCAGACCGGCACCGCGGTTGCCGCCACCACCACCAAGAAAGAACCGACCGATCGCACCGACGATCCGGTGCGCATGTATCTGCGCGAGATGGGCTCGGTGGAGCTTTTGTCGCGCGAGGGCGAAATTGCCATCGCCAAACGCATCGAGGCCGGTCGCGAGACGATGATCGCGGGTCTGTGCGAAAGCCCGCTGACCTTCCAGGCCATCATCATCTGGCGCGACGAACTCAACGAATCCAAGATCCTGCTGCGTGAGATCATCGATCTCGAAGCCACCTATGCCGGCCCCGAGGCCAAGCAGGCGCCGGTGGTCGAGCGCGTCGAGGAAGCCAAGGTCGAGGACAAGCCGCGCCGTTCGCGCGACGACGAAGACGACATCACCAATGTCGGCGCCGATACGCGTGGGCTGACGGATGACGACGACGAAGACGAGGACGAAGCAAGCCTGTCGCTGGCCGCGATGGAAGCGGAACTCCGCCCGCAGGTGATGGAGACGCTCGACGTTATCGCCGACACCTACAAAAAGCTGCGCAAGCTGCAGGATCAGCAGGTCGAGAACCGTCTGGCCGCGGCCGGCACGCTGTCGCCCAGCCAGGATCGCCGGCTGAAGGAGCTGAAGGACCAGCTGATCAAGGCGGTGAAGTCGCTGTCGCTCAACACGGCGCGCATCGAGGCGCTGGTCGAGCAGCTCTACGACATCAACAAGCGCCTGGTGCAGAACGAAGGCAAGCTGCTCAGGCTCGCCGAAAGCTACGGCGTGCGTCGCGAAGAGTTCCTGAAGGAATATCAGGGTTCCGAGCTCGACCCGAACTGGACGCGCTCGATCGGCAACCTGACCTCGCGCGGCTGGAAGGAATTCACCAAGAACGAGAAGGATGCGATCAAGGACCTGCGCGCCGAGATCCAGAACCTCGCCACCGAAACGGCGATCTCGATCCTGGAATTCCGCAAGATCGTCAACCAGGTGCAGAAGGGCGAGCGCGAAGCGGCGATCGCCAAGAAGGAAATGGTCGAGGCCAATCTGCGCCTCGTCATCTCAATCGCCAAGAAATACACCAATCGCGGCCTGCAGTTCCTCGACCTGATCCAGGAAGGCAATATCGGCCTGATGAAGGCGGTCGACAAATTCGAATACCGCCGTGGTTACAAGTTCTCGACCTACGCGACATGGTGGATCCGGCAGGCGATCACGCGTTCGATCGCCGATCAGGCGCGCACCATCCGCATTCCGGTGCACATGATCGAAACGATCAACAAGATCGTGCGCACCTCGCGCCAGATGCTGCACGAGATCGGCCGCGAGCCGACGCCGGAAGAACTGGCCGAAAAGCTTGCCATGCCGCTCGAAAAGGTACGCAAGGTCTTGAAGATCGCCAAGGAGCCGATCTCGCTCGAAACGCCGGTCGGCGACGAGGAGGATTCGCATCTGGGCGATTTCATCGAGGACAAGATGGCGATCCTGCCGATCGACGCGGCGATCCAGGCCAATCTGCGCGAGACCACCACGCGCGTGCTGGCCTCGCTGACGCCGCGCGAGGAGCGCGTGCTCAGAATGCGCTTCGGTATCGGCATGAACACCGACCACACGCTGGAAGAAGTCGGCCAGCAGTTCTCGGTTACCCGCGAGCGTATCCGCCAGATCGAAGCCAAGGCGCTGCGCAAGCTCAAGCACCCGAGCAGGTCGCGCAAGCTGCGCAGTTTCCTGGATAGCTGAGACTTACCGATGCAAAGAGTTCAAGGGCGCCGATGGCGCCCTTTTTTGTTTGTGGGGCGCACTCTTGCGGGCCGGGCCCTTCGGGAGGATAATTTCGCTGTCGGATGCATTTCTGGGCGATAACCCGGATGCCCGCCCCGGCGAAGCCGCCGTGCTCCGTGGCCCCGGAGGGAGGTGTGCCATGACAAGCTACATCGTGCTGATGAACTGGACGGAGCAGGGTGCCAGAAACGTGCGCGAGTCACCGAAGCGGCTCGACGCCGCCAGAAAGCAGCTGGGAGACATGGGCGGATCGTTCAAGGCGTTCTACCTGACCATGGGCGAATACGACATGGTGGCGATGGTCGAAGCGCCCGACGACGCGGTGCTGGCGCGCTTCTCGCTGATGCTGGCGGCAGCCGGCAATGTCAGGACGCGGACGCTGAAGGCCTTTCCCGAATTGGCCTACCGCGAGATCGTCACCTCGCTCGGATAGAGCCTGTAGCGGAAGGGCCGGACCGGCTGGCCCGATACATTCTCCTTCGCGCGAGCGACCGAGCGACGTCTTGACGGCGCCCGATCGTTCGTGGTCCTTCAAGTTTGCGCTACCAACCAAATGCCGGAACTATGCTGACCGTCTGGTACAATACGCGCTGCCCGGTCTGCGATGCCGGGATCAGCAGGCAGAAGCGGCGGCTGATCGAAGCGGTCAAGGCTGGGCGGATCGAGTTCCGAGACATCAATCTTGAACCGGCAGCGCTAGCCGGATTTGGCGCGTCGCTTGAGGATATCCGCCGCCGGCTGCACGCCACCGATGCCGAGGGCCGACTGCTGGTCGGCGCCGATGTCGCCATCGCGGTATGGAAGGTCACGCCGGGCGAGGGCTGGTTGGCGACGCTGTTCGGCAATCCGGTTGCCTTGCCGCTGACACGCTTTGCCTACGATCGCTTTGCCGATCTTCTCTATGCCTGGAACCGGCGCAAGGGGCGCTGGTAGCCGAATTTATCGGTGGCCGCCGTTCGCAACGAAGCGGCCGAGACTGGAAAATCGAGCCCGCTGGTGCTGCATTCAGATACATCGTAAGATATATCTTGACTCCATCGATTGACTTGCCTAATTAAGATATATCGTACGATACAACTCAAGGAGCAATCAATGCACAAACACAATCATTTCGGGCGCGGTCATTTCGGCGAGCGCATGTTCATGCACATGGCCGGCAAATTCGGTGGCAGAGGGGGCGGCGGCTTTGGCCCGTTCGGCCACGGCGGCCGTGGTGGCGGGCGCGGCGGTCCGGGCGACATGTTCCGCGCCGGACGCATGCTGGCCGACGGCGACCTCAAGCTGATCACGCTGTCGCTGCTGGCCGAAGCGCCGCGTCACGGCTACGACATCATCAAGGCCCTGGAAGAGCGCACCAGCGGCATCTACAGCCCGAGCCCGGGCGTGGTCTACCCGACGCTGACCTTCCTGGAAGAGGCCGGCTATGCCGCCTCCGCCGCCGACGGCAACAAGAAGGTGTTTTCGATCACCGAGGCGGGCCAGGCGCATCTCGCCGACAACCGCGAGATGATCGACGGCGTGCTCGACCATCTCGAGCGCTTCGGCCGCAAAATGGCCAAGGCGCGCGACTGGTTCGGCTGGAACGACGAGAGCGAAGAGGGCGGGCGTCGTGGCGGCCGCGGGGATCGTTCGGAAGCGCGCGACGAATTCCGCGCAGTCCGTCACCGGCTGCGCGCGGCTCTGGGCGACTTCGTCGACGCCCCGGCCGACAAGCAGGCCGAGGCCATCGCCATCCTCGAAGCCGCCGCCGAGGCGCTGGAAGCGCTGTCGCACAAGTAAGCTCGTCCAGCCGACCGGACGCAGCCCTTGCCCGCTGGCCCAAGGACCGATAGTGAAATTCATCCCGCGTCACTCTACATGGTGCGGGATGAATGCTGTTGGAGGAAGTCCGATGTCTTTTCTGAAGCGTCTTTTCGGCGGTGGCGGCGGCGGAACCCAGACGGCTGAGCCGACGAGTGCAGCGCCAGCCAAGCAGGTCGAGCACAAGGGCTTTCTGATCAGCGCCACGCCGTACAAGGCCGATGGCCAGTACCAGACCTGCGGCGTCGTCTCCAAGGAGATCGACGGCGTGGTGAAGGAACACAAATTCATCCGCGCCGACCGCTTTGCCGGGCTCGATGACGCCGTCGACATCTCGATCAAGAAGGGCATCCAACTGGTCGACGAGCAGGGCGATCGGGTTTTTGGATAGGCAGGACCGGTCGAGGCGAAATCTTCGGCATCTCGCAATGAGCCCAACCGATCAGCGTGAAGATGCTGTCAAGCGTGTTAGGAACGCCAAACAAGGCCGGGTCTCCGCAATGCCATCAAAGCCGGCTCACTCTATAGGCCGCCTTGCTATGGCAGTAAATGCATGAGTTCGTCCGGCATTGTGGTAACCGCCGGCACCGGAGTAGCCGCCGGCGTGGGATCGGCCGGATCGGCAACATTCGTTCCACCGATGACGTAGCCCGGTTCTTCCGAGTACGAGTAGACTTTCGTTATGATGCCTGATTTGAGCGCTTCAGCGTCCCAGACGTTATAAAGGCCCTGCGGCGTTGCCAGCCCCATCATGGCGAACACATCGGCGCTGTTGACGCCCATTTCGTCGAAATAGTCGGACAGCAACTGCTTCAGCGCCGGATCAGGCACCGTCGAAATCTCATCAAGGCTTCTTCTGCCGTTGTGCATTCGGGGTGTCTTCCGGCCGTTCGTTATCTGATGGACGGCGATCCGGGCATTGGCAGCTGCGGCGCGGACCTGGCCCCCAGCCAAGGCCCATGGGCAGGCCGAGAAACAGTACGCCCCACCAGAATGAACTTCCCCTTCCGACCAGCCGTTCCTGACCATCTTTTGCGGACAGCGTGGCACCAGCATCGGGCAGCCGTTCAACTGCGTCCTGCCTATCGCAGTTTCGAGGCCGGCGGCGCGGATCATGTGTCCCATTTCGAGCGCCGCATCCACGTTCCCGCCGCCAGACTGAAACACGACAGGAAGCCTTTCTCCCTTCAGTTTCCGCAGAAATTTCTCAAATTGCCTGGCGGTATCAGGTTTTATTATGCCCTCGGCAGATATCCATTGGACGCAGTTGACGTTGCAATCGCCGTTCCGAACCAGAATGAAGTTCATCGGCCATTCTTCGGGCGCTTTCTGCTTTGCGACGGCCGATGCAGTTGCAGTCAAGGCGACAAAGGCGATCAAGCAAAAGGTTACCAGCGGACCCAGGCGAGTTGTCACGTTGAAAAGCCCCACTTACCCACGAATAACTATTATCGCCTTAGGTCTGTCTGACACAACCTTCTTTAACTCTCCGCTCGACGACGCCGTCGACATCTCGATCAAGAAGGGCATCCAGTTGGTCGACGAGCAGGGCGATCGGATTTTTGGGTAAGGGCCGGACCATCGCCGAACCGAGCGCCGCCCGGGCCTTGCGCCACGATAGACCTATCGCTCAGGGGTTGACGTGCGACCACCAGCGGGTCAATTCGTCCTGGCGGGATCGATCGTCATCAGGCGTGCCCTTGCCTCGATCAGGTGCCTTTGCGCGGCTCTTATCCGGCTGCACAATGCCAGATTGAGGGCGACGCCACCTTCCTCATCCAGCAAGTCGTTCGCGCACTTCAAAGAGTGCTCAGCTCTCCTTATACGCAGTCTGGCTTTGGCCGCTTCCATGCTGTGAATTTCAATCATTGCGCCGCGTCCTTTGCGGTTCCGGTCCCTTCATGGACTAAACCGCTGGTAATCGCATTGGTTCCGGCCCAGGGAATATGCCCGCGGCTTCGGCTATTTCGTGGTGGTGTTGAATTCACGGTTTGCCGTGTAATCGATCACGAAGGTGCCCTCGGGAGCGCGAACGCCCTGCTTCACATTTGATATAGTCACCGTTGTGGTAAGTCCCTTCTCGTCGGTGAGGCTCCATCTGCGCAGATCGAGAGATTTACTGTCGAACACCATGGAGATGCTCGAATTGCCGAAGGTCGATCTGTCGGACAGCTTGACGGTAACTTGGGCGCCATCGTCCCTGATGCTTTTCACGCGATTGCCGGAGAAGTCGACCTTATTGTCGAGCAGCAGCTTAAGCGGCGTCTTCGAGAGAGCATAAAGCCGCGATGTCTTCAGCTTTCTGTTATAAACCACCAGGGATTTGCCATCTGCAATCACGCTGATCCCTGATTGGCCTGCATAGTTGAATCGGATCTTGCCGGGGCGTTGTAGAAAAAACCTGCCACGGGTCCTCTCCGCATTTGGACCCGACTGGACGAAGTCCCCGGACATGGACTTTACCGATGAGAGGTGATCGGCAATCGTCTTGGCATCAACAGGCGCGGCGGAGATCGCGGCGGTGGATGCCGCATACATCGCGGCAGCGCTGGCAACGGCGAACCAGCAACCCAGCAGTACTTTGATCCGATAGCCCATCGCTTATCCCACCTCCGGAGGAGGCGCGTGATCGAAAGAGATCACGCGCCTCCAGGTCAGTAACCCTCCGGGCATCGTGCAACGTAAACCCGGCCATACTGATCGCGATATCTGCACTGGCCGGCTTCGCTGGCGTGCCCGATGACGGCCCCGGCTATCGCGCCAACCGCACCGCCAACAACCGCCCCTTGCACAGGATCGCCGGCCACCGCGGCGCCTACCGCTGCGCCACCCAAGCCGCCGACGACAGCGCCTTGTTCGGTACGGGAGCACGCCGAGAGCGGAATGAGCAGGCTCAAAATGAGCAGCGTCTTTTTCATTGGTTCTCTCCTGGGCTACTATTAGCCAAAGCTTAAATGCTCAAGAAAGCTTTTCGATCCATCGTGGGTTGCCTGTCCTTCAAGCGCCGGGCCGTGGCGGACCCGTGTGCCCTCCGGCTCAAACGCCTGCAATCGCCAAAAGCCAGGCCAGGATATCGAGCAGCAGAAACAGCAGCGCAATCTGCAGCGCCACCCGCAGCCGCTGGATAATTCGCCAGTTGCCGGCCATGTCCGCCTTGATGCGAAGCGCAAGCGCGCGGCGCATGGCCGACATCGTCGTCGGCCTGTCGCCGTCGACATATTGATCAAGCAACTCTTCGGGATCGAAGCGGAATGTGTATTGGTGGTAGGGCCAAAGCATGAAGACGATCAGCCCGCCAATGCCGAACAGCAGGGCCACCGCAATCCAGTCCCAAGGCCCAAGCCCGTTGGAAAGGGCCGCACCGCCAAGCAACGAGTTTGCGAAGGCGGTGGCGAAGACAAGGCTGCCGGCGCGGCTGCTCATGTTCTCCACAAGGGTTTGCTGTTGCGTGAGACCTCTCACTGCTTCCTGATAAATGAATGCGAGACGCGGATCGTCGTCGGCAACAGCGCTTGCGGCAATTCTGTTGCTTTCGCTTCCACTCGGATGTTCGACCATCAGGGTGTCCTCTCTGGCGTGGACTGGATGCGCGAGCTCAGTCGAGATCGCTTGGTGCAAACGTTGGCCGTAAACTGCCTCGCGCAAGGGGGAATCCGCAGTGAACCGAACGGGCCAGGCTGATTGCGCGCCTGGCCAGCAAGGTTTGGGAAATCGACCCGGACTACGCCGGCTGGAACTCCCTGCGCGGTAGCGGCGGAAACGCGATGGCGATGCCGACCGCGCCGAGCCCGATAAGAGCCGAGCCGATGAACAGCCAGGAATAGTTGGCGTAGGCGTCGAACACCATGCCGCCGGCAAGCGGGCCCAGCGCCATGCCGAGGCTGGACAGCATGGTGGCGGCGCCGAACACGGTGCCGAGGATGCGCTGGCCGAAATATTCGCGCGCCAGCACCGCATAGAGCGGCATGACGCCGCCATAGGTGGCACCGAAGATAACGGCCAGCATGTAGAACTGCTCAAGCCGGCTGATCGAGAGATAGGCGGCAATGACGATCGCCTGGATCGCCAGGCCCGCGATCAGCACCGGCTTGACGCCCAGCCGGTCGGCCAGCACGCCGTAGAAGAGCCGGCCGCCGAGGCCTGCCAGGCCTTCGACACTGTAGATCGAGACCGCTGCCATGGGGGCGACGCCACACAGCATGGCATAGCTGACCATATGGAAGATCGGGCCGGAATGCGCCGCACAGCAGGCAAAGAAGGTCAGCCCCAGCACGATGAACTGCGGTGAGCGCAGCGCCTTGCCGACCGTCAGGCCGGCGCCTTCGGCAACCGGCGCGGAGCCGGTATCGGCCATGACGGGCTTCGGTGGTTGGCGCACCAGCAGCACCGCCGGCAACAGCAATAGCCAGGCGGTAATGCCGATGTCGAACATGGCGGTTCGCCAGTCATAGGCGGAGATCAGCCAGCGGGCGAAGGGCGAAATCGTCATCGGCGCCACGCCCATGCCTGCCGAGACCAGCGAGACGGCGAGGCTACGGTTGGTGTCGAACCAGCCTGTGGTCAGCGCGATCATCGGCGCGAAAAAGGCGCTTGCCGCGAGGCCGACCAGCACGCCATAGGTAATCTGGAAGCTCAGCAGCGAACCGGCCCGGCTGGCCAGCACCAGCGCCAGCCCGAGCAGAACCGCGCCGGTCATCACGACGATGCGGGCGCCAAAACGGTCCGATATCGCGCCCCAGGCGAAGCCGCCAAGGCCCATCACCAGGAAGTTGAGCGTCATGGCGCTCGAAATGCCGGCGCGCGACCAGTTGGTGTCGATCGCCATCGGCTCGAGAAAGATCGCCAGCGAAAACATCGTCCCGATGGCGACACAGGACATCAGCGCGCCAGCCGCGACGATGACCCAACGATAGGAAAAGCTCATTCAAATCTCCCATGCCAGAGGGCAGCGCTGCGCGCTGCTTGCACCCGAAGGACGCCGACACCGGGTTCGATCCTACAATCCGGTTGCATTTTTTATCCAGTCTGAAAGAGCACTGTTTCAGCCGGCCGGATCGCTTTGGACAACAGGACAGCCCGCTTTCATCCCGTCCCAAAACTCCGCCCATGCGAAGGGACGCAGTCATCGATACTGCAAACTGCCAGTCAGCCTGATAGTCTCCGAAGGTACGGAGGCGACATGAAGCATTGGGAAGTTGACGACCTGGGGGACGAGGCGATCTGCGCAAGTTGCGTCAGCGAGGTTTATCTTCGCGCTGAGATCGAAAAGCATGGCACAGATCGGGTATGTCGTTACTGCAACGAGGAGGGTAAGTCCTTCACGCTTGATGAGGTTGCAGAGTCGGTCGAGCGGGCATTCGACAGCCACTATTCAAGGACCCCCAGCGAGCCCAGCGGATACGAGCGGGCTATGCACAATGATCCCGAAAGCACCTACGACTGGGAGCCTAGAGGAGAATCGACTGTGTATGCCATCATGAACGCGGCGAACATCTCCGAGGCAGCGGCGACCGATATTCAATCCATCCTCGCAGACAAGCACAGCGATTTCGATGCGGCCGCTATGGGGGAAGAGACTGCGTTTGCGGACGACCTGCATTATGAAGAGATTATGCCGGGCGATGAGGAGTGGCAGGCAAGCTGGCGCTCATTCGAGAAGAGCATAAAAACCGAAGCACGCTTTTTCAGCCGAACCGGAGCTACCCAGCTTGCGGAACTGTTCGACCACATTGATGAAATGCGGACGCGTGACGGCAAACCGCTGATTGAAGAGGCAGGACCGGGAACGCAATTCACGCATCTTTATCGGGCACGTGCCTTCCAGTCTGATGCCAAGCTAGTCAGGGCCTTGGAACGTCCTGACTTGGAGCTCGCCGCGCCGCCTCCAGGTGTTGCCACCGCAGGCCGTATGAATGCCAAGGGGATATCGACTTTTTATGGTGCGACCGATCCCGAAATCGCTCTGGCCGAAGTGCGCCCGCCAGTCGGCAGTCAGGTTGCTATTTCCCGCTTCGCCATTGTCCGTCCGCTGAAACTACTCAATCTCAACGCGCTCAAATATGTGCATGAGAATGGCAGTGTGTTTGATCCGCAATATGCATATCGCTTGGGGCGCATGATGTTCCTTCGTTCGTTGTCTGCGAGAATGGCGCGACCCGTTATGCCGGATGATCAGGATTCTGAATACTTGCCAACACAGGCGATCGCCGACTATCTCGCGACCGAAGGCAAGGTGCCACTCGACGGCATTCTGTTCCCGTCGGTCCAGGCAGGCAGTGTGGGTCTGAATGCCGTGCTCTTTTACAAAGCCTCACGATGTGAGGCGATGGACATCCCGGTCGGCACAGAGATCGAAGCCAGTACTGCCCGCCAGTATGAAGAAGGTTGGGAGCGCGAATATACCGTTATCGAAAGAATACCGAAGCCGGAGCCAGATCAACCCAAAACCGATGGCCCTTATGATCCGTTGGATTTCGATTGGGTAGAGCCTCCGATAGGCGATCATCGCGAAACTACGCTTCGGATCGAGGCCGATTCCATAAAGGTTCACGCGGTTGAATCTGTCCGATTCAAAACCATAGAGCATGATGTCACACGCTATCGGTGGGCTAAGACCGAGCCGGATTTTTGACCTGCTGAAGCTGCTTCTTTCGGCAGTACAATTACAGTGGGCCGGTCGGTGCGGATGGTTCAGCAGAATCCAAACCAAGCATATCGAAAACCATTGCGGAAAACTTGAGGCTTTGCCCTAGCGCGCGCCAAGAGACCGCCGCGGGCGCCGGTCAGATCGGCAGTTCCGACGTGTATTTGATCGTCTGGCTGGGGACGTCGGTCTTGACGTTCTGCACGCCCTTGATGCGGCTCAGATGCTCCGACTGGAAGCGGCGGTAGTCGTCGATGCCGGCCGCCACCACGCGCACCATGGCGTCGCAATCGCCGAGCATCAGATAGCACTCCATCACCTGCGGCAGCTTGGCGACTTCGGTGGCGAAATGCTCGATCGTGTCTTCGTCCTGCGTCTTCAGCCAGATGCGGGTGAAGAAGGTCAGACCCTTGCCGATGCTGGCCGGGTTGAGCACGGCGACGTAGCGGTCGATGACACCGGCTTCCTCCAGCAGCTTCACGCGACGCAGGCAAGGCGATGGCGACAGCCCGACCTCATTGGCCAGATCATTGTTGGCCATGCGGCCGTCGCGCTGCAGCGCCCGCAGAATCCGCTTGTCGATCTCATCCAGCTTCATGGCTACAGATTCCATCTATTCGAAAATTTGTAACATAAAATGCCAGAATTCGACGAAATACAACAATCTCCGCAACCAAATTGCGGACCGATTTCGGTATGTTTGCTGCCGACATCAGTTGATTTCAAACGCAGGGAAGCGGCGGCCGCGAGGTCAGCCGATGAAGACACATGAGCATTTCACAGGCAGTCGAGACGGTGGCAGATGGTTCGAAATCCGAATTCCGCCGTGGCGTGGCGTCCTGCGCGCCGGTGCTGTTCGGCACCATCCCCTATGCGCTGGTGCTTGGCGCCCAGGCCACGCAGAAAGGCTTGAGCACGGTCGAACTGTCTGCCATGACAGGGCTGAACTTCGCCGGCGGTTCGGAGTTCGCGGCGATCCAGTTGTGGACGTCGCCGCCGCACATCGTGCTCATCGTCGCCATCACCTTCCTGGTCAACAGCCGTCACCTGCTGATGGGGGCGGCACTGGCGCCGTTCCTGCGCGACCTGCCACGGCGCAAGGTGTTTCCGGCGCTTTTCCTTATGTGCGATGAAAGCTGGGCGCTGGGCTTGGCCGATGCCAAACTGCGTGCTGCAGCCGGCATCACGCCGGCCTTCAGCCCGCGCTACTATATGGGCGCGGCGCTGGCGATGTATCTCACCTGGGTGGCCTTCACCACGCTGGGTGCCTTGCTCGGTCCGATGCTTGGCCATGTCGAGACCTATGGTTTTGACATGGCGTTCCCGGCTGTCTTCCTGGTGCTGATGCGCGGCATGTGGACGGGTATGGCGGCGGCGCGGCCCTGGCTGGTCAGCCTGGTCGTTGCAGCACTGGTCTATCTCTTCGTTCCCGGTGCCTGGTATGTCGCCGCCGGCGCCATGTCGGGTCTGGTCGCGGCCTGGCTGATGGCGGGTGATGCATGATCGATGCAACGACCCCTTTCACCATCGTGCTGATGGCCGGCGTCACTTACCTGACGCGGATCGGCGGCTATGTCGTCCTGCGCAACCGCACGCTGGGCGCCCGTGCCACGGCTGTGATGGAAGCTGCGCCCGGCTGCGTGCTGATCTCTGTCATCGCACCGGCCTTCGTATCGAAGTCCCCGGCGGATCTTCTGGCGCTGGCTGTTACTCTGGCAGCCGCCACGCGGTTTTCCATGCTGCCGACCGTGCTGATCGGGGTCAGCGCCGCTGGTCTGCTGAGGCACCTCATCGGCTAGAACGCAAAAGGCAGGCGCGAACGCCTGCCTTCGATGCGGACAAATCTCGGCTGTTTACGCGGCAGCCGCGACGTCCCGGCTGGCGGCCACAACGGCGTCGACCTTGGCGGTCGCCTTGGCAAGCGCTGCTGTCACCGCGTCAGGACCCATGCCGACGCCTTCGATGCGGATGACATCGACATCGGTCATGCCGAGGAAGCCGAGCACGCCACGCAGGTAGGGAATGGCGTGATCGAACTGCACGGCCGCACCTTCCGAATAGATGCCGCCGGAAGCCAGCACGATATAGACCTTCTTGCCGGTGACCAGACCCTTGGGGCCGTTCTCGCCATAGGCAAAGCTCTTGCCGGAGCGGGAGATGTGGTCGACCCATGACTTCAGGGTCGAGGAGATGTTGAAGTTGATGAAGCCGGTGGCCAGGATCACCGTGTCGGCGGCGAACAGCTCGTCGAGCACGACATCGGAGACGCCGACGACTTCAGCCTGGCGCGGGGTGCGCGCTTCGGCCGGGGTATAGATGCCCGTCGCATAGTCGGCATCGATGTGCGGCAACGGATTGGCGACGAGGTCGCGCACGACGAGCGTGTTCGACGGATCGGCGGCGACGAGCTTTTCGGCGAATTCGGTGGCGATGCGGGTCGAATGCGAGGCAGCGCCGCGCGGGCTCGAAGTGACAAGAAGAATGGACATTTTGGGCTCTCTCCAGCGGTTGGAATGATTTGTCCCGCCAGATATGGGGCTTTCGATCCATTCAATAAACTGCTATATTTTCTATACGATCCATCCATAAATTGGATATAACGATGCAACCCAACCCGACGCTCGATCAACTTCAGATCTTTGTGACAGTCGCCGAAGCCGGCAGCTTCTCGGCCGCCGGCCGCAAGCTCAACCGGGCACAGTCCGTCATCAGCTACGGCATCGCCAATCTCGAGGCGCAGCTTGGGCTGAAACTGTTCGAGCGCGAGGGCACGCGCGAGCCGCAATTGACGGAGATCGGCCGGGCGATGCTGGAGGACGCACGGCGCATGATCGGCGTGCTGCAGCGCATCCGCTCGCGCGTCGACGGCCACCACCAGGGGCTCGAGGCCGAGGTCGCGCTGTCGGTCGACGCGACGCTGCCGTCACCGGTGCTGGTTCGGGTGCTGAAGGCATTCGAGGCGCAGTTTCCGACCGTGATGCTGCGGCTGCACATCGGCACGCTCGGCCTGATCCCCGACCATGTCGTCAGCGGGCAGGCCGACCTTGGCATTGGCGGCCTGCTGGGCGATGTCGACGTGAACCTTGTGCGCATCGGCTTCATGTCGATCGTGCTGGCCGCCGCCCCCACCCACCCGCTGGCCTTGCTGCCGAAACCGGTGGCGATCGAGGATGCGCGCGAACACACCCAACTTGTCGTCACCGACCAGTCGGAGCGCACCAAGGGGCGCGACTTCGGCGTCTATGCCTACCGTACCTGGCGGCTCACGGATGTGCGCACCAAGCATATGCTGATGCGCGAGGGGCTGGGCTGGGG
>NZ_RZQE01000150.1:0-12288 GCF_004022955.1 Mesorhizobium sp. M7A.F.Ca.US.002.01.1.1
GTCGCCGACGATCAGCCCGTCATCTCGCGAAAGATGCGGCGCTCGGCGTCGTCAAAGGCTCCCATGCGGAACCGCGCCGCGAGCCAGTCCTCGCCCGGCACCTTCAAAACGGTGACCTGCTCATCGCGAAATTCAGCCAGGTCGCCGATCCCGGCATGGAGATGGATCGTGCCGCCTTCCGGCTGGTAGCCGCGATGGTCGAGAGCGGCTTCGAGCTCGCCGGCGATGCCTGGAACCCGAAACAAGGGCGTCTGGCCGTGGCCGATGTAGAAGGACTCGGCGGCGTCGATGACTGCATCAGGCGCGCCACGCTCGCCGCGCAAGGGATTGGCCGAATTGGTACGCCGGATCCGTCCGCCCGATCGCCGCAGAAGCCAGCCATCAACCAACGTCTCGGTCGCCGCCGGCCAGCCTTCGCGGCACGCCTGCTCGACGCGCCAGTTGAGGTCATCATCGCCGGCGCTCACGCGTCATCCTCCCGCAGCGCTTCCTCCATAAAGGCCTGCGGATCGGTGCAGAAGTCGCGCATCATGCGAAAATGATCGGTATCGCTGAAATCCGTGGGATCGAGCCCGAACCGGCTGATGCGGAACAGCCGCGCGCCAGGACAAGCCATCAGCAGCGGCGAATGCGTCGCCATGATCACTTGCGCGGTGCCCGACTGGTCCATGCGCCGCAGCATCTTGAGCAGCTCGATCTGTCGCGTCGGCGACAGTGCGCTTTCGGGTTCGTCGAGGATGTAGATGCCTTGCCTGCGGCAGCGCTCCTCGAAAAAACGGATAAAGCCCTCGCCATGCGACCAGGACAGGAAGTCCGGCGGCGGGGGCCTGAAAGGGTCTTCCAGTGCCGCCTGATCGAGATATCGGGCCACGGAGTAGAAGGATTCGGCACGAAAGAACCAGCCGGCAGTGACTTTCGGCAGCCAGTGGCCACGGAACGTGTTTGCCAGCGCAGCACCGCTCTTGTCGATGGCGCTGGAATGGTCGACCGGCCTATATCCCTTGCCGCCACCGGCTTCGTCATAGCCGGCCAGCGCACCGATCGCCTCGAGCAGCGTCGATTTGCCGGTGCCGTTCTCGCCGACGATGATGGTGATCGGCGTGGTGAATTCGAGTTCGAAGTCGTGGCCGCGAAACAGCGGCAGGTTCCATGGATATTTTTCCCAATCCTCGACCCGCACGGCATCGAGCAGGATGCGCTTCAGATAGGGAGCCTTGAGCCGCGTCAGCTGCTTGCGATGGGCCATCAGCCAGGTAGCGAAATCGTGCCGTCTTCGGCGATCGGAAAGGCCGGATTGTGCGCCACTTCCCAGACATGCCCGTCGGCGTCGGCGAAGTAGCCGTACCAGCCGCCCCAGAAGGCGCGGCCGGCCGGCTTGACGATGCGGCCGCCGGCTTTTTCCGCCCTGGCGAGCACGTCGTCGACTTCGGCGTCGGAGCGGGTGTTGTAGGCGAGGTAGACCGCCGATGGCGCCGCGGCGAAGGCGATGCCGGAATCCTCTTCTGCGCTGGCACGTGGGAACAGACCAAGAATGACGCCGCCCATCTGGAAGAAGGCGACACCGTCGGTGATACCGGCATGCCGCTTCAAGCCCATAGCCTCGTAGAAGCGCACCGCGCGGTCCAGATCATCGGTGGCGATGGTAATGATAGAGATTCGCGGCTCCATGGTGCTGCTCCTATTCGTCCGTCCATTCCGGCTTGCGCTTGCCGATGAAGGCGCCGATGCCTTCCTCGGCGTCGCGCGCGAGCATGTTTTCGACCATGATCCGGCCGGTATAGGTGTAAGCATCCGCCAGCCCCATTTCGGCCTGCGCGTAAAACGCCTCCTTGCCCGTCTTGACCACCAAAGATGATTTGGAAGCAATGGTTTGCGCGTATTTGGTGACGATCTGATTCAGGTATTCGCGCGGCACGATGCGGTTGACCAGGCCGAATTCCTTGGCGGTTGCCGCATCGATGGTCTCGCCGGTCAACAGCATCTCCATCGCATGCTTGCGCGAGACGTTGCGCGACAGCGCCACCATCGGCGTCGAGCAGAACAGGCCGATGTTGACACCCGGCGTACAGAAGGTCGCCTCATGCGAAGCGATCGCCAGGTCGCAGCTGGCGACCAGTTGCAGCCCGGCGGCGGTGGCCAGGCCGTCAACCTCGGCGATGACAGGCACTGGATGACGCACGATCGCCTGCATCAGCGTCGCACAAGCGGCAAACGTCTCTGCGAAAAAGGCCTTGCCATGATCGGCGTCAGTGCGGCGCGCGGTCATTTCCTTGAGATCGTGGCCGGCGCAGAACACCTTGCCGGCAGCCGACAAGACGATGACGCGAACGGCCTTGTCGGCCCTGGCGCGCTCGAGTTCGGCCGTCAGCGCCGCCATCACCGCCAGCGACAGCGCGTTGGCAGGCGGATTGGCGAGTGTGAGGCGCAGCACGCCCTTGTCCAGTTGTGCAACCACCGGACCCTCAACGGCGGCAGGCTTGATGGCAAGGATTTCGGCCATGGATAAGGTTCTCCGCGATTCCGCTGGGGCTGCCAGACTATTTAATACCGGATCAGGTTTCGTCCAACACCGATCGCTTGCGCCAGGGGACGAAGGTTGTCAGAAATGCCGCGCTGCGCTCATACAGGCCTGGCGCAAAGCGAGAGACTAAGACATGCCCGCTCAGACCAACCTCAAGCCCGTGCTGACCGCGCAACAAGTCAATGCGCTGATGGAAACCGTCTATCCGCAGCTCAATGAGCAGTTCAAATATTTCGAGGCGATCGACGTGTTCCCGGGCGGCTGCACCGTGCGGCTCAACGCCGGCGAACGGCATTTGCGTCCCGGCGGCACGGTGTCCGGCCCCTCGCTGTTCACGCTGGCCGACATTGGCGGCTACGTCTGCGTGCTCAGCCATGCCGGGCCGGATGCGCTTTCGGTCACCGTCAACCTCGACATCAATTTCGTGCGCAAGGCCGAGGCAGGACCGATCGACGGCCATTGCCGCATCCTGAAGCTGGGAAAGAGCCTGATGGTGTTCGACATCGACATCGTTGCCGGCCCAGACGGAGACACGGTGGCGCATGCCACCGGCACCTATTCGATCCCGCCGAAGCGGAATGGTGATGTGGTAAAATAATACCTTTTGTTCAAGTTATTGTTTTTGCTACATTTTACCTGATATCTACCTTTTCGTTCGCCTTGACGCGGTCACCACCCTCGCCTATAAGCCTCCACGAAGCAGCGGCCCGCAAAGGCCGCCGTTTTGTTATTGGCGGCGGGCAAGCGCCTTTCGCCAATCCAAGCAACAAGAAACGCCTTCTCTTATGAAGGTCAAAACCGAGAGCAGAAAACATGACAACCTTTTCGCAGAAGCCTGCGGATGTGGTGAAGAAGTGGATCCTGATCGACGCCGAAGGTCTCGTCGTCGGTCGTCTGGCCACTGTCATCGCCAATCATCTCCGCGGCAAGCACAAGCCGACCTTCACCCCGCACGTCGACGACGGCGACAACGTCATCGTCATCAATGCCGACAAGGTGGTGTTCACCGGCAAGAAATTCACCGACAAGGTCTATTACTGGCACACCGGCCACCCAGGCGGCATCAAGGAGCGCACCGCGCGCCAGCTGCTCGAGGGTCGTTTCCCCGAGCGTGTCGTCGAGAAGGCCGTTGAGCGCATGGTCCCGCGTGGCCCGCTCGGCCGTCGCCAGATGAAGAACCTGCGCGTCTATGCAGGCGCCGAGCATCCGCATGTCGCCCAGCAGCCCGTCGTGCTCGACGTGGCCAAGCTGAACGCCAAGAACAAGAAGGTCGCATAAGATGGCTGAGCTTTCCTCGCTCGCAGAACTGGGCGCCGCCACCGGCAACACCAATACCCAGCCGGCGGCCCCCGTCCACGTCCAGAAGCTCGACAAGTCGGGCCGCGCCTATGCCACCGGCAAGCGCAAGAACGCCATTGCGCGCGTCTGGGTGAAGCCGGGTTCCGGCAAGATCATCGTCAACGACAAGGAATTCGCGACCTATTTCGCGCGTCCGGTCCTGCAGATGATCCTCAACCAGCCGATCATCGCCTCCAACCGCGCCGGCCAGTACGACATCGTCGCGACAGTCGTCGGCGGCGGTCTCTCCGGCCAGGCTGGCGCCGTGCGTCACGGCATCTCCAAGGCGCTGACCTACTACGAGCCGACGCTGCGCGCCGTGCTCAAGAAGGGCGGCTTCCTGACCCGCGACAGCCGCGTCGTCGAGCGCAAGAAGTACGGCAAGGCCAAGGCCCGTCGTAGCTTCCAGTTTTCCAAGCGCTAAGCACTTCGCAGCTTCAGACAATCGAAAAGGCCGCCTCCGGGCGGCCTTTTTGTTTGCGGCTCGGCAGTCACCCCACCCACGCCTACGGCGCGACCTTCCCATCGAGGGGAGCTAGAAGAGCGCGGCGCCCTACCTCCCCAATGGGGAGGTCGGCGCGAAGCGCCGGGTGGGGTGATGGCGCCGGAAACAGGTCAGGCCTTGCCGCCCTTGATATAGTCGATGAACGCCCGCAGCGGGGCCGGAACCAGGCGCCGGCCGGGATAATAGAGAAACGGTCCGGGAAAACTCTGCCACCACGGTTCGAGCACGGGCTCAAGAGCGCCGCTGTCGAAGTAAGGGCGCAGCCAGCCCTCGAAGAGGCCGATGATGCCGGTGCCGGCAATAGCGGCGTCGACGGCAAGATCCGTCGCCCCGCCGATCCGCACGATCAAGGGGCCTGTCGGATCGACCCGCACCACCTCGCCGTCTCGCTCGAATTCCCACGGCAGCATCGCACCGCTGGCAAAGCGCCCACGCACGCAGGAGTGGCCAAGCAGGTCGCTCGGGTGTTGCGGGCGCCCATGGCGAGCAAGATAGGCAGGGCTGGCGGCGGTGGCGAAACGCTGCACGCGCGGCCCGATCGGCACCGCGATCATGTCCTGTTCCAGCCGCTCGTCATAGCGGATGCCGGCGTCACAGCCGGCCGCCAGCACGTCGACGAAGTTCTCGTCGGCGATCACCTCCAGCCGGATACCAGGATAGGCGGCGAGGAAACCAGGGACGATGTCGGGCAATATCAGCCGCGCAGCACTGACCGGCACGTTGAGACGCAACGAGCCCGCCGGCCTGTCGCGAAAACCGTTCACCACGTCCAGCGCCGCCTCCACCTCCGACAGCGCCGGGCCGAGCCGCTCCAGAAGGCTGAGGCCCGCCTCGGTTGGGACAACGCTGCGCGTCGTGCGGTTGAACAGCCTGACACCGAGCTGCACTTCCAGGCGACGCACCGCCTCACTCAGGCCGGAGGCGCTGCCGCCGCTCGCACGCGCGCCGTCGCGAAAGCCGCCGGCGCGCGCCACCGCCACGAAAGCATTCAGATCGCTGAGGTCCATCATTGTTCGCCATTCCGCACGGCCTGTGTGGATTGTACCGGATTATCACGAGGTTGGGCAGCGCCTATCTCTGCCTCCTCATAGGAGATCAATCATGTCCAACATCCAACAATCCGGCACCTTCGCCCCCGCCACCTTCAAGCTTGGCAGCCGCACCGTGAAGCGGCTCGGCTACGGTGCCATGCAACTCGCGGGACCCGGCGTGTTCGGGCCGCCCAAGGATCATGACGCGGCATTGGCCGTGCTGCGCGAGGCGATTGCGCAAGGCGTCGACCATATCGACACCAGCGACTTCTACGGTCCGCACGTCACCAACCGGCTGATCCGCGAGGCGCTGGCGCCCTACCCCCAAGATCTCGTCATCGTCACCAAGATCGGTGCCCGGCGCGGCGCGGATGGATCGTGGCTGCCGGCCTTTTCCGCGGAAGAGCTCACCCAGGCGGTACACGACAATCTCAGCAATCTCGGGCTCGAGGTGCTCGATGTCGTCAACCTACGCATCATGTTCGATACCCATGGCCCCGCCGAGGGATCGATCGAAGCGCCGCTCACCGTGCTGGCCGAGCTCCAACAACAGGGTCTGGTCAGGCACATCGGGCTGAGCAACGTGACGCCGGCGCAGATCGCGCAAGGACGGGGGATCGCCGAGATCGTCTGCGTGCAGAACCAGTACAATCTGGCGCATCGCGGCGACGATGCCCTGATCGACGATCTTGCCCGCGATGGCATCGCCTATGTGCCGTTCTTCCCGCTCGGCGGCTTCAACCCGCTGCAATCCTCCACCCTGTCGGAAATCGCGGCGCGCCTCGGCGCCACGCCAATGCAGGTCGCGCTCGCCTGGCTGCTGCGCCGCGCGCCCAACATCCTGCTGATCCCCGGCACATCGTCGGTCGGGCATCTCGGGGAGAACCTCGCTGCGGCTGAACTGGAATTGCCACAGGATGCGCTTAGCGAACTGGACGGCGTGGCGCTAGCGGCTTGAAGCTAACCAATCTCCCCCCTCGTGAGGGAGATTGGCAGCGTCAGCCGCCGCTTAATTGATGCTCGCCGTATTCGCCGGCTCAACCGGCCGCGCCTCGTCGGCATAAGGCACGCGAAAACCATTCGCGGCCAGCCAGTCGATTGCCGCCTTCGGCTCGTCGGTCTGGATGATGGTGGCGCCGCGATCGGCCCAGAAACCCCAGCTTTCGCGCGGCAGGCTGGCCTGCACCGCCAGTTCGTCGCCGCGGCCGCCGGCGAGGAAGCCGCCCGGTTTGTTGGCGATGGCGTAGGTGTCGGCCCAGATGTGCCAGTTGCCCCTGACTGCGGCCGCGCGCATGCGCGTGCTGAACAGCGGCCCGCCCGTCTCGGTCAGCGTCTCGGCGCCTGCCCGCCAGTTGATCAACTCGATCGCGCGCGGCGAGAAGGCGCGGTCGACCGTCCCGGCGAAACCGGCGTCATGCACCGCGTCATCGGCGATGATCGGCATGAACTGGAAGCCGCCGCCAATGGTCTCCATGGCGGCCTTGACCGTGGAAATCCGTTGTGAATTCCACAGGTTCTCCTTGACGATGACCTGTTCGGCCATGCCGAGACCGCGAGCGACCGCAATCATGCCCGGGAGGGCGCCGACGTCGAGCTTGTTGTCGAGGTTGATGAGGATGCGGTTTCTGGTCGCCATCAGCATCTCGTGCAGCGTCGAGACTGTTTCACTTGTCGCCGCACCGGTGCCCTCGACCACCAGCCGGCATGTCTTCAGTTCGGCCAGCGTGTACATGACCACCTCGCCCTTGCAGGTCGTGGTGCGGTCGAGCCAGCTGTCATGCATGACGACGAACTCGCCGTCCTTCGAGCGCCTGATGTCGACCTCGACGATTTCGGCGCCCATGGCGATCGAGCCCTCCACGGCGGCAATCGAATTTTCCGCGTAGAGCGTCTTGCCGGCCTGCATGCTGCCGGCGCGATGCGCAGCCACCATGACGTGATCGCGCCATTGGTTGGCATGCTCGAAGCGGTCGAGGATCTGTCTGGCGCGGGTCTCGCCGGCCAAGGCCTGGCCAGAGGCGGCTGCCACGGCCGTGTAAAGCAGAAAACTCAGCCAGATGGTCCGCATCGAGAATCGCTCCTTGCCGGATCGACACCCGGATAGGCGACGCCCGTGACATCTGGGTGAACGAAGCCGGCTAGCGGAATACTCGCAGCAGGTGCGTCAGATGCGTTTCGAGAGCCTGCGGAACCACGCCATGGCCGGCATCTCGACAAAACGCCAGGTGATCCAGGAGGCGGCAATGGTAGCGGCGAGCATGACGACGATCGCCACCGCCCCCGTCCAGCCGGCACCGAAGCCGGTGGCAGGCTGGCCGCGCAGCATGAAGTCGCCGATCAGGCCAAGGCCGAGCTTGCGCTCGACGAGCCCCGCGACGTTGATCAGGCGCGCCTGGACGAAGATGTGGACCATGTAGATCGAATAGGACAGCGCGCCGAGCGTCAGCATGAACGGGGCTCTGAGCAAGGCGCTGATCCAGCCACCCTCATGGGCGAACAGAAACAGCGCCAGCGCGAACACCAGGGGTGCCGCGATGCCGAAGTCATTGTCGCCCGCCAGCGAAACGAAAAGCACGATGACGGCCACCATGACGATTTCGGCAAGGGTCCAGTCCATCCGCGGGCCGCCCCTGGCGAGAGCCTGTCGCGCCCCTGCGATGGAATCATGCTGAAACCAGGCCAGCAAGGCGCCGAGCGAGAAGCCGTACAGGCAACGGATGAAGCCGAAATCGAAGGACACATCCATATGATGGGTCGAGAAGCCGAGCAGGAACAGCGGCGCGGTGACGGCGGCCGCGACGAACCATATCCAGGCGCGCGCGCCGGCGACGAAGACCACGCCGGCAAACAGGAGATAGGCGAAGAACTCGGCCGAAATGCTCCAGCTCGGCGCATTCCAGGTCAATTGATCCTCGAAGCCGACACCCTGCAGCAGAAGGAGATTGGCAAGCAGGCTGTTGAGGTCGAAGCCGCCGGTGAAGGGGGCAGCCCCCGTGCCGTGCAATTGCGGCAGCATCAGCCGCAGCAGCTCGAAACCGGCGAAGGCGGCAAGCATGAGCAGATGCAGCGGGTAGATGCGGCCGAAACGGACCAGGGCGAAACGCGCGACCTGTCCCGGCTGGTTGAGCCGATCGCCGTAGCTGCTGGCGATGACGAAGCCGGAAAGGACGAAGAAGAAATCGACGAACAGGTAGGACGAACCGATGAAGGCGCTTTGCGAAATCGTCGAACCGGTAGGAAAGTGAAACAGCGCCACCAGAAGCGCGCAGATGCCGCGCCACGAATCGAGGACCAGGAAGCGTTCGCCGGCGACCGTGCCGGTGTGGGTCGACGCCGCGGCACGGGTGGGGTTGAGAAACGCGGTCTGGGTCATGATGATACAATCCTGTCTTGCCGTGGCACTCGGGCAGCGCCATTCCGTCTCGCCAAGCTATGACTGGCATCTTCCGTGCCGGTTCTGTAGTTGTTGCAACCCGATGAAAAACGAGGATCCGTAATGGCGAACCACACCATCGACAACGCCTTCACCGCCCGTTCCAAAACGGGCGCCGCGTTCGAGCCGACCTATTCCGGCGCGCTGTCGTTCATGCGGCGCAAATACACCAAGGACGTGAAGGGCGCGGATGCGGTGGTGTGGGGTATTCCCTTCGATGCCGCCGTCACCAACCGGCCTGGCGCCCGCTTCGGGCCGCAGGCGATCCGCCGTGCCTCGGCGATCCTCGACAACGACCCGCAGTATCCCTTTTCACGCGATCTGTTCGAGCATCTGGCGGTCGTCGACTATGGCGATTGCCTGCTCGATTCGGGCAACCATCAGAAGACGCCCGGCACGATCGAGCGCGAAGCGGCGAAGATCCTCAAATCAGGCGCCTTCCTGTTGACGCTCGGCGGCGATCATTTCGTCACCTGGCCACTACTCAAGGCGCATGCCGCCATCCATGGTCCGCTCGCTTTGGTGCAGTTCGACGCCCACCAGGACACCTGGCCGGACGACGGCAAGCGCATCGACCACGGCTCCTTCGTCGGTCGCGCCGTCAAGGAAGGCATCATCGATCCCGACCGGTCGATCCAGATCGGCATCCGCACCCATGCGCCCGACACGTTCGGCATCAAGATCCTCCATGGCCATGAAATCGAGGAGATGCGGGCGTCCGACATTGCCTACGCCATTGTCGACCGCACCGGCGGCAAAAAGACCTATCTCACCTTCGACATCGACTGCCTCGATCCGGCCTATGCGCCCGGCACAGGCACGCCGGTTGCCGGCGGGCCGTCCTCGGCCAAGATCCTGTCGACGCTGCGCCAGCTCAACCAGATCGATATTGTCGGCGCCGATGTCGTAGAGGTTGCGCCGGCCTATGATCACGCCGATATAACGGCAATCGCCGGCTCGATGGTGGCCATGCAGTATCTCGGTCTGCTTGCTGAACGGAAAGCCCGGCTTGAAGAGCTGAACAACGGCAATCACAATGGTGCCGCAGTGATTCAAGGCCAGGGCATACAGTATTGAAAACTCAGGGAATTTGAACAACCCATGAAACCGAAAATCTTCATCGACGGCGAACACGGCACCACCGGCCTGCAGATCAGGGCGCTGCTTGCCGAGCGCGGTGATCTGGAGATCATTTCCATCCCCACCGAGCGTCGCAAGGAAACGGCGGCACGTGCCGAGTTCCTCAATGCCGCCGATGTCGCTATCCTGTGCCTGCCCGACGACGCGGCGAAGGAAAGCGTCTCGCTGATCGCCAACGACACCACCAGGGTCATCGATGCGTCGACCGCGCATCGCGTGGCGGAGGGCTGGGCGTATGGTTTCGCCGAGATGGACAAGGACCAGGCAAAGGCGATTGCCTCGGCAAAGCGCGTCGCCAACCCAGGCTGCTGGCCGCAGGGACCGATCGCGACGCTGCGGCCGCTGGTCACAGCAGGCCTGCTGCCGGCGGATTTTCCGATCACCGTCAACGGCATTTCGGGCTATTCGGGCGGCGGACGGCCGATGATCGAGGACTACGTCGCCAAGGGCGAGGACGCCTCGGAATTCCTGCCTTACGGCCTCACCCTGCAGCACAAGCACGTGCCGGAATTGAGGGCCTATGCAAGGCTGTCGCATGATCCGATCATGCAGCCGGCGGTCGGCAATTTCGCGCAAGGCATGATCACCGTGGTGCCATTGCAACTCGGCGGCCTCGACCATGTGCCGACCGGTGCGGAGCTGCATGCGGCGATTGCCGACCATTTCGCCGCCATCAAGGGCGGTGTGGTCGAGGTGGCGCCCTATGCGCATTCGGAGCGCATGCCGGAGATCGATCCGGAGATCTACAACGGCACCAACCGGATGAAGGTCTATGTCTTCGCCAACGACAAACGGGCGCAGGCCCTGCTGCTGGCGGTCTACGACAATCTCGGCAAGGGCGCCTCGGGTGCCGCCGTCCAGAACATGGATCTGATGCTCGGCCTCTGATGGACACGCCAGCCTTTCCGGCGCGCTGGAAAGTCAGCGCGCCCGAACTCATTGCCGAGACCTTTTCGAGCCGCATCTGGAAGGTTTTGCGCGAAGACGGATCGCCGGCGATCGTCAAGGCGCTGAAGCCTTTCGATGACGTCGCCGACGAGTTGCGCGGAGAGCACTATCTCGCCTGGCGGCGCGGCGAAGGCGCGGTGCGTCTGCTCGGCCGCGACGGCCACAGCATGCTGCTCGAATATGCCGGTGAAACCCTGCTGCAGCAGGTTCTCGACGAACAGGGCGACTTTGCCGCGACCGCAATCGCGGCGGAGCTGATGGCAAAACTGTTTTCACGGGGGAAAGCCCCCTACCCGCCCGAGCTTCAGCCGCTCCGGGAACGCTTCGCCAGCCTGTTCGACAAGGCGAATACCGATCGCGACGCCGGCCTTGACAGCCTCTATGTCGAGGCAGCCGTCATCGCCGAGCGGCTGCTGGCCGATCCGCACGACATCAGGCCCCTGCATGGCGATCTGCATCACGAAAACATCCTGCACGGGCCGCGCGGCTGGCTGGCGATCGATCCGAAGGGCGTGCTCGGCGATCCCGGCTTCGACGCGGCGAACATGTTCTACAACCCGCTCGACCGGGACGATCTCTGCCTCGATCCGAAGCGGATCGCTGATATGGCCGAGATCTTTGCCAGAACACTGAGCCAGACACCGACCGCTATCCTCGATCATGCCATTGCCTATGGATGCCTGTCGGCGTCCTGGCATCACGAGGACGACAATGCGGTCGAGGAGAATCGCGAAATGTCGATCGTCAAGGCGATCCGGGCGGTGCGGGCAAGCTTCTGATCCGACCCAGTAGATCGGCTCGGGATCAGCCCCTGAGCGCTATTCCCGTCGGCAAGGGATAGGCGCCCTTGGTGCCGCGCCAATGGGCTGCTGCAAAGCCCAGCACGATCAGCGCAAATCCCTGATGGGTCAGCGCCATATGCAACGGCACATGCATGAGCAGCGTGCCGACGCCGATCGAGGCCTGCACCAGCACCAGTAGAAACAGCAGCGTCGCGCGGCGCGCATGCGTCGAGCCTGGCAGCCGCCGGCGCGTGGCGATCATGTGCCACAAGGCCACGACGAATACCGTGTAAGCGCCAAGCCGATGGACGAACTGCACCGTCTTCGGGCTCTCGAAGAAGTTGCGCCATGCCGGCTCGAGGATCAGCAGATCGCCGGGAATGATCTTGCCGTCCATCAGCGGCCAGGTGTTGTAGCTCAGGCCCGCATCGAGCCCGGCGACCAGGCCGCCGAGATAGATCTGGATCAGCGCCAGCAGCACGATGAAGCCGGCCAGCCTCTGCGTCGACCTATCGGCGGCAGGCTCGGAATGCGGCGCCAACCCGCGCGCGACCACCATGGTGGCGGTGAAGATCAGTGCGGCAAGGGTC
>NZ_RZQE01000151.1:0-12221 GCF_004022955.1 Mesorhizobium sp. M7A.F.Ca.US.002.01.1.1
CTACAACAAGGCGCACACCAACCAGGTCAAGCTCGATATCATCCCCAATGCCGAGATCATCCCCAAATACGGTGCCGCGGCCGCCGGCGGCACAGCGCCCGACGCGCTGTCGCTCGACCTGATCTACACGCCCTCCTTCGCCGCAGCCGGCCAATTGGAGGACATCACCGACTGGGCAAAGTCCCTGCCCTATTTTGCCAGCCTGTCGCCGGCGCATGTGAAGACCGGCACCTACAAAGACCACATTTACGGCCTGCCCTTCTCCGCCGACGCCTCGGTGCTGATCTGGAACAAGAAGCTGTTCAAGCAGGCCGGCCTCGATCCCGAAAAAGGCCCGGCCAACTGGGCCGAGATCGCGGCCGATGCCGAGAAGGTCAACGCGCTCGGCGGCAACATCAAGGGCTTCTACTTCTCGGGCAATTGCGGCGGCTGCAACATCTTCACCTTCACGCCCCTGATCTGGGCGTCTGGTGGCGACATCCTGAGCGAAGACGGCTCGAAGGCGACGCTGGACAGCCCGCAGCTGCGCGGCGCCATCGATCTCTACCGCTCGATGGTCAAGAAGGATCTGGTACCGGCAGGCGCACAGACCGACACCGGCGCCAATTTCTTTGCCGCCTTCGCCGCCGGCAATATCGGCATCTCGCCGTCCGGCGCCTTTGCCATCGGCGCGCTCAACACCCAGTATCCCGACATCGATTACGGCGTCACTTCCTGCCGGGCAAGGACAGCGGCTGGTCGTCCTTTGCGGGCGGCGACAATTTCGTCGTCACCAAGGGCACCACGAAACTGCCCGTGGTGAAGGAGTTCCTCGATTTCGCCTATTCGCTCGAGGGCCAGACCATCCTTGCCAAATACGGAAGCCTGCCGGTGCGCGGCGACATCGCCAAGGACGCGTTGAAGGATCTCGATCCGCGCTACCAGATCGCCGCCGAAGCCATGGCCAAGGGCAAGACGCCCTATTCGGTGGTGTTCAACGACCTGATCAACTCCGCCAACGGCCCGTGGACGCAGATGATCAACGAGGTCTTCTTCGGCGACGATGTCGATGGCGCGATAGCCAATGCGCAGGAAACGATGCAGTCGATCATCGACCAGGCGCCGCAGAAGTAGCGGACGCCTGCCGGCCGCCCGCCTGTCTCCCTGGGCGGGTGGCCGGATACCGCATCGCCAACGGCAGGGCTATCGCGTTGAGAAAAGACCCCCTCATCCGGCCGCTTCGCGGCCACCTTCTCCCCGCTGGGGAGAAGAGGCTGGCACCATCCCCGGCAACCTCCTCTCCCCTCGGGGAGAGGTCGGATTGCCCCGAATTGCTCTCTTCAATTGGGTTGGCAATCCGGGTGAGGGGGTTCTTTGCCAATGTCCCAATAGCATCGAGCGCGCAGTCATGACCGTCATCACCGCAGCAACCCCTGCCCCGCCCCGCGCCCGCAAGGTCGCCAGCCGCCACCAATGGATCGGCCTGCTCTATGTCGCGCCGGCTGTCGCGCTGGTCGTCGTCTTTTTCCTGATCCCGCTCGGCATGACGGCGTGGATGTCGCTGCACAACTGGCCCCTGATGGGCGAGCACAGCTTTATCGGCCTCGGCAACTATGTCGCCATCCTGCGCGACACCCGGTTCTGGAACGCGCTGCGCTTCACCGCCTACTACACCGTGATCGTCACCATCGCGATCTTCGTGGTGGCGTTTCCGCTGGCACTGTTCGTCGAGCGGCCGCGGCCGCTGACCAATCTTTACCGGACGATGTTCTTCATGCCGGCGGTTGTCGGCTTTGCCTCGGCCAGCCTGCTCTGGTCATGGCTGTTGAACGTCGATTCCGGCCTGTTCAGCCCGGCCGCCTACGACCTTGGCCTGATCGACAGGAAGTTCAACCTTTTGGCCACCTTCCAGCCGGCCTTCTGGTCGATCATCGCCATGGTCGTCTGGAAGGTCGCCGGCTTCACCATGATCATTCTGATGGCCGGCCTGCAATCGATCCCGCAGGATCTGCAGGAGGCGGCCGTCATCGACGGCGCCGGTCCGTTCGCCAGGTTCAGGGCGATCACTTTGCCGCTGATGCGCCGCACGCTGGCGCTGGCCCTGATCCTGTCGGTCGCCGGCTCGATCCTCGCCTTCGACCAGTTCTACATCATCCTGCGCGGCGGCCCACGCAACCAGACGCTGACGGCGGTCTACTGGATCTTCAACCAGTCCTTCGTGTCGTTCAAGCTCGGCTACGGCGCGGCTTTGTCGATGGTGCTGCTGGTGATCCTGGTGGCGCTCAGCCTCGTCCAGCTGTGGCTGCTGCGCAAGCCGGAGGGGCTCGACTGATGGCGCAGGCCGCTTCCCGCAACCGCCGGCTCTTGAGCCGCATCGGCGAGCATTCGACCGGCATCGTCGCCTCGGTGCTGTTTGCCGCGCCGATCGTGTGGGCGGTGCTGTCGGCGTTCAAGCCAGCGACCGAAGCGCGCCTGCCGCCGCTGCCGCCCTGGCCGACATCAGGCTTCTCGCTGGAGAACTACGCCACGCTCAACAGCTTCGGCGACGGGCTGTGGGTCTCGGCGCAAAACAGCATCTACGTCTCGGTGATGACCGTCGTGCTGTCGGTCGCCGTCAGCGTGCTGGCCGGCTACGGCTTTTCGCGGTTCCGGTTTCCGTTCAAGGACCTGTTCTTCATCCTCATCCTGTCGACGATCATGATCCCGTTCCAGTCGATCCTGACGCCGATCTTCCTGGTGCTGACCAAGCTTGGCCTGCACAACACGCTGACCGGCCTGGTCGGCGTTTATGTGACGCTGCAACTGCCGTTTTCGATCTTCATGATGCGCAACGCCTTCGACGCAGTGCCGCGCGAGATCGAGGAAGCCGCCCGCATGGACGGCGCCGGCAATCTCACCATGCTTTGGAAGGTGATGCTGCCGCTGGTCTGGCCGGGCGTCGTCACCATCGCCCTGTTTGCCTTCCTCGGCGCCTGGAACGAATTCCTCGCCGCCCTCGTGCTGATGACCGATCAATCCAAATTCACGCTGCCCGTGATGATGACCGCACTGCAGTCGGGCCGCTTCGGCGCCATCGACTGGGGCGCGGTGCAGGCGGGCGTCACCGTGATGATGGGGCCGTGCCTCATCCTGTTCCTGGCGCTGCAGCGCTTCTACATCCGCGGCCTGATGGCCGGGGCCGTCAAATAGAATGGAGTAAATTCATGACCGCATCGCCATCCGCAAAAACCGGGAAACCGAAGCTCGCCTTCCGCCCGCTGCCGGTGCCGCAGGTCGACGTGCACGGCTTCTGGGGCGATCGCGCCGACGCTGTCGCCGCCCGCACCGCCGATATCCTTTACGAGCGCTGCGTGGAGGCCCGCATGCTGGAGCAGATCGATCCGGACCGTCCCTCGCCCGGCATAGTCATCCCCTTCCACTCGCCCTCTCCCGACGAAGCCGACCGCCAGGGCGCGGAATTCACCGGATCGACGGTGACCACGCAGATGTTCTGGGATTCCGATCTCGGCAAGACGATCGAGACCGCGGCCTATTCGCTTTACCGGCGCAAGAATCCCGAACTGGAGAAGAAGATCGACGCCGTCATCGACATGTATGGCAGGCTGCAGCAGGAGGACGGCTATCTCTCCAGCTGGTACCAACGCATCCAGCCCGGCAAGCGCTGGACCAATCTGCGCGACTGCCACGAGCTCTATTGCGCCGGCCATCTGATCGAGGGCGCGGTCGCCTACTACCAGGCGACGGGAAAACGCAAGCTGCTCGATATCATGTGCCGCTATGCCGACCACATCGCGTCGGTACTCGGCCCGGAGCCCGGCAAGAAGAAGGGCTATTGCGGCCACGAGGAGATCGAGCTGGCGCTGGTCAAGCTGGCACGGGTGACCGGCGAGCGGAAATATATGGAGTTGGCCAGATACTTCATCGACCAGCGCGGTCAGCAGCCGCATTATTTCGACGAGGAGGCCCGCGCCCGCGGCGCCGACCCGAAGGCCTATCATTTCAAGACCTATGAATACAGCCAGTCGCATATCCCGGTGCGAGAACAGAACAAGGTCGTCGGCCATGCTGTCAGGGCGATGTACCTCTATTCCGGCATGGCCGATATCGCGACCGAATATGGCGATGATACGCTGCGAGCAGCACTCGACCTTCTGTGGGACGATCTCACCACCAAGAGTCTCTACATCACTGGCGGACTGGGGCCGTCGGCGCACAATGAGGGCTTCACCAGCGACTACGACCTGCCCAACGAAAGCGCCTATGCCGAGACCTGTGCGGCGGTCGGCTTGGTGTTCTGGGCCAGCCGCATGCTCGGCATGGGGCCGAACGCGCGCTACGCCGACATGATGGAACGCGCCCTCTACAACGGTTCGATCTCGGGCCTGTCGCTCGACGGCTCGCTGTTTTTCTACGAGAATCCATTGGAAAGCCGGGGCAAGCACAACAGGTGGAAGTGGCACCGCTGCCCGTGCTGCCCGCCCAATATCGGGCGCATGGTCGCCTCGATCGGCAGCTATTTCTACAGCCTGGCCGACGATGCGCTGGCCGTCCACCTCTATGGCGACTCGACCGCGCGCTTCGATATATCGGGCGTCCCGGTGAGCCTGACGCAGGTCAGCAGCTATCCCTGGGACGGCGCCGTCGACATCATGCTCGAACCGCGGGCGCCGGTCGAGTTCACTTTGCACCTGCGCATTCCCGCCTGGAGCGCCAGTGCCGGGTTGAAGATAAACGGCGAAGCCATCAGGCTGGCGGATATCACCAGCGACGGCTACGCCGCGATCAAGCGGACATGGAAAAAGGGCGACAATGTCCGGCTCGATCTCGAAATGCCGATCGAGCGGCTTTATGCCAACCCGCAGGTGCGCCAGGATGCTGGTCGCGTCGCGCTGTCACGCGGCCCGCTGATCTATTGCTTCGAGGCATCAGACAATGACAGCCAGCCGCATCGCCTGACGCTGCCGCGGACGGCCACCATCGAAGCGCAGCACCGGCCGGAACTTCTCGGCGGCGTGGTGACGCTGTCGACCGCGGCACTTGCCGATGTCTCCGACGGCTGGCAGGACGGGCTCTACAGGCCCGAGCCGCCGGCCACCGCCGAGACGCGACTGACCGCCATTCCCTATTTCGCCTGGGACAACCGCGAGCCCGGCGAGATGCTGGTATGGCTCAGGGACGGCTGAACGAGGTCGGTGTATCGGCGATGACCGATCCAAGCTCAGCCGCGGTCGATGCCGCGGTTTCGGGCTTTTGGTCCATATAGCGCAGACGCAGGCGCAGGAATGGCGCCTCGACGCAGGTATAGCTGAGATAGCCGATCGGGATCGTCGCCACGAAGCACAATGCGGACCAGAGGCATGCGACGTAGAAATTGCTGATGCTCATGACATTCGTGTCTATGAACGCTGCCAATTGCATGACGAAGAACAGGTGCAGAAGATAGATCGAATAGCTGTAGGCCCCAGCCTTCTCCAGTACCCTGAATGGCGGGCTTGTTCGCTTTCTCGAAAAGCTCGTGTCGTAGTAGGCGATGCCGAATGAATAGGCTGCCGCCTCCAGGGTCGGCAGGATGATCCATATCCAATGAGGCGACGGATAGCGGCCCAGTTGGTAAAATCCGCCGGCTGCATCGAACCACCAGAAGAACCCCGAAAAAGCCATGAGCACGGCCAGCGCCAGCCAGTGTTGGTTCTTCGCGTGGGCACGCAGGTGAAAGGCAAGAATGCCGGCCAGGAACTGATCCGCATGGCCTATGATGGTTGCGGACGCCGCCGACTGCACTTCGCCGATCTGCACATACAGGACGGACCTCAGCACAATGGCTGCCGCGATGAACAGCAAGGGCGCGAACACAAACCGCCTGGATACCATCAGCAAGAACGGCAGCAACAGGTAGAAGTGCGCTTCGATCGTTATCGACCAGCCGCCGTTCGGGAGGGTGGGAAAAAGAAACCCCAATCCGACGCCCGTGAAATACCCGTCGAGGGACTGGCCGGCCACGTACCTGCGGCAGGCCTCGATGCATAGCATGGCCAGGAGAAGCGGAAGCAGCCTGAGGGCCCTGTTGGCAAAGAAGGGCAGATAGTTGATCTGCTTTCCATCGAGCAGCTTGGCGAACAGGTAGCCGGAAAGCGCCATGAACAGGGAAACGCCAGTATGCCCTTCATCCAGAACGCTGAAGATAGGAAGAGCCGGCACGAAGTCATAAGGCACGGGGCCTTCAGGAGAAGCATGAAGGAAATGCCAGGTAAAGACAAGAAAAGCCGCCAGGCCACGAACATGATCCAGCGCTGGGTAGTGCTCTCCGGTCGAGGATTTCATGATTGGCCCACGCGCACCGTGTCCTGCGCCGGTGTTCAGGTCATCGTTGGCCCAGAACTGTTTTCAATTCATTAAACCTTCACTGCGGAGACTTCCGAAATCAGAGATTTGCTTCGCAAGGTGCTGTGGCCTGCAAGCATCCGGAGCCAAACACGACTGAAGCGTGCCGCGTCTGAGCGGATCACTTCTGGGCGGATCACTTCTGGGCGACGGTCAGCCCGATCTCTTCCGCCACCAGTTCCTGCAGCCGCCACAGATTGCGGTCGCGGATGCCGCAGGCTTCGAGGTGGCGGATCGTCTCGAATAGATATTGCGCGCCCGAGCCCCAATGACCGACGGCTGTCACCAGCGTCGCCGCGATCGCCTGCTTGTCGAGCTTGCCGGCATAACGCGGATTGGCGGGATCGACGACGAAGCCAAGCGCGCGACATGGGCCGCCTTCGGTCCTGACCTGCAGCCAGCGCGGCACGTTGACGGCGGGCAGGATGGTCATTTCGCGGCGCAGCAGCGCTTCGAGGTTGGCCGCCACCGGTTCCGCGATCTCGAACACCACGCCCTGGCACTGGCCGCCGCGATCGAGCGCCATCATCAAGCCGGGCTGCTCGACCGTGCCGCGAAAACGCTGCACCGTGAAGCAGAACGAACGATGCCAGCCGCTGGCCACCGCGCGTCCTCCGCCCCTCACCTCGCCGGCGGGCTTCCACAGCAGCGAGCCATAGGCAAATAGTTTCAGCGGCCCGGCCGGAGCGCCGGCCAGCACCTCGTCGCGGATACGCGCATAGTCGGCATCGGTCATGTGAACCATGCCCGGCGTCAGCCCGGCATCCTCGACAGCACGCATAGTGCGCGCGACCAACGCCTCGGTCAGCGCCATCGGCGTGTTGCGCGGCACGGACTTGCGCGGCGATATGGCAGAAATCGGCTGGTTCATTTCATACCCTCTACCGTCGCCGTCATGTTGCCGAAGGCAGAGGGATTCTCAAGGGTCCATGTGACCGGCGCAAAATTCAACGGCCGATGCCGGGCGGGTGACCCTCCCGCCCGGCATCCAATCATTCTAGTGCTTGGTGCTCTTGCCGCCGATGGGGATGCGCCTCATCTTGTTCTGTGCCTTCTCGGATTTCGGCAAGGTGACGAACAGCACGCCGTTGCGGAAATCGGCAGCGACCTTGTCTTCTTCGACTTCGAAGCCGATCGGAATGCGACGTTCGAAGCGGCCGTAGAATCGCTCGGAGAACTGACGTTCCTTGTCGTCGGTTTCGGCGTGTTTTTCACCGCGCAACGTCAGGACGCCGTCATCGAGCAACACCTCGATGTCCTTTTCCTCCATGCCGGGTATCTCGGCGGTCACGCGGATTTCCTTGTCCGTTTCCGAGATTTCCACGCTAGGCCAGCCACCGCCCGCTGAAGAGAGCCTGCCCAAGGATGGAAGACGTGAACCGAAACCGCGGAACATGTCGTCAACAAGGCGGTTCATCTCGCGATGCAGGCTCATGAATGGGTCCTGATCGCGGTCGCCTGAGAGGGTCGGAACCTGGTTTGGATCGCGACCCCATGGCATCAGATCACGAATGGTCATTGCATTTGCTCCTTTCTTGATCCTGTCTATCGTTCGTTTGCATGCTCTGGTTGCCATGCTCGGACGATGCGCGTCTGCGCCATTGGCGCTCCCGTCCAGTTGGGAACGCCTGGATCAGTGGCGGGGGCTCGCGCACCTGAGCCTGCCCGAGGGCCACCGCCCCTGACCCGCGCGGCGCCCGTGAAGCCGGCGCCTCGTCGGCACTGGTGCGGAGGATTTTGGACTCCGTCGCGGGTGGGTCAAGACCTCGTAATGTAATGTGATTGGTGCATGCAGGTGCCTGCGTCACCGGTGCTGTCCACATCAGTCGTGCCCTTCGATCGGCATGTCGCGAAACAGTGGTCAACCGCCGGCTTGATGTCTGCTGGACCGGAGCCGCCTCGGCGTCAACGCGCGGCTGGTCGGCTGGATCGGCGGTCTCGAGGACAGGGAACAATGCCGCTGGCAGGCCGTTCTGTTCCTTGCCGGAGGATGCCATGAACGACGCGTCGGCACAGCCCGCTGGCCCCGTCCTTTCATCGGCGGAGCGTGTCAACACGCTGTCGCATTTTCACCGCGCCGAGATCGCTCGCATGGCGGGATGGCGCGACCGGCTGGACAGGACAACCAACTGGGCAATCACGGTGGTGGCGGCGCTGCTTTCGGTATCGCTGTCGACGGCCAGTGCGCATCACGGCGTGCTGCTTTTCGCCATGCTGCTGATCTTGCTGCTGCTATGGATCGAGGCGCGCCGCTATCGGTTCTTCGATTTCTATCGGGCGCGCGTACGCCAGTTCGAGCGCCACTATTTCGCGCAGATCTTTTCCCCACAGCCCGACTTTGCCTCGGACTGGCTGCTCATCGTCGGGGAAGGCCTACGCGCGCCGAAGTTCCTGCTGTCGCAGCGCGTCGCGCTAGCCCGTCGGCTGCGGCGAAATTACATCTACCTGTTCCTGATCCTCTTGCTGGCCTGGGTGCTCAAGATATCCACGCCCAGCCTTCAAACCGTGGGCGTCAGGACCGGCTTTGCCGGTTCGCTTCGCGAAGCCGTAGACAGCGCCGCCCTTGGCCCCGTTCCCGGTGTGGCGATCGTGGTTGTCGTGGCCGCATTCTATGTCGGGTTGCTTGCCATCGTCTTTTTCACGGCCGATAACGACGGCGAACTGTCCTTTGGCGACGTGCATGTTTGACGTTGATGCCCGGCAACACGCCGCTGCAACCAAACGGCGGCCCGCGCGCTGAAATGGTCGGTCCGCCGAGACGTTTGAGGGAACGGAACTTCGCGCCTAGATGCCGAAGAACTGCTTGCCAACCATGTAACCCAGTGCCGCCACGACCAGCGGAAACAGCGCCGGCGCGGCTTTGCCCAGAAGGGAGACCTGCGGGTCCTTCGCCGGCGTATGACGTGCATTGCCGAGATTCTTGGTCATTGCTTGCCTCAGGTTCGAAAGACTCATTAGCAAATGCTGATTAACAGCATGGCCGCATTAACGGCTTGATAGGAAATCAACTCTGATCAGATGCAAATTCTAATGATCGGCACATGGACGGCAAAGACGCGCTGCCCTATTTGGCGGCGTTCGAAGCATTGACGGGGACGCGCGGCCGTTCGCGGCAATCGACAAAAACACGCCCGAACAACAAGATGGCTCAGGAACGCGATTTAGCAGGTGAGCGCCAGCTCCGAAGCCGGTGCAGTTCATCCGCCGCCTCGCCCGAGCTTCGTGTTGATAGCTCGGGGTCGAACGCATGTCCGCGGCGTAGGCAGGCCGCCTCCCGTCAAAAAATTCGCAAACCAATGTCGGACTGGCTAGGCTTCGTCCGTCCTTGGGGTATCGAACAGGCATTCATGAAAGGATCCAGCAATGCCCGGCACCGTACGTTTGCACCGCGTTCTGACGACCAGCCCGGAAAAGGTCTATCGCGCCTTCGTTGAAGCGGACGCGCTGGCCAAGTGGCTTCCGCCAAACGGCTTCACCTGCACGGTCCATAATTTCGAGGCAAAGGTCGGAGGCACGTTCAAGATGTCGTTCCGCAATTTCACCACCGGCGACAGCCACGCCTTCGGCGGCGAATACCTTGAACTCGTTCCGGGCGAGCGCCTGCTCTACACCGACAGGTTCGACGATCCCAACCTGCCCGGCGAGATACGGGTGACCGTGGTCTTGAAAAAAGTGTCGGTCGGCACTGAAATCGACATCACCCAGGCCGGCATTCCGGACGTCATTCCGGTCGAGGCCTGCTATCTCGGCTGGCAGGAATCGCTCAGAAACCTGGCAAAGCTCGTCGAGCCCGAGATCAATCAATAGGCTGCGGATGGCCGGGAGAACGGCCGTTTCTGGCCTGCCGAAGCCTGAAACTTGGACTGTGGCGGGAACTGCCCTTTGTCGCTAGCAATTCATCATTGCGGCACCCCTGTGCCTGGACGTGTCGATGAAGAATGCAGCGGAGGTTGAAAAAGCATGACTCTGACCAACCGAGACATCGTCGAGTTGACGGCGTGGCGGCGCCAGCTGCACCAGTATCCGGAAATCTCGAATGAAGAGGAGAAGACGGCAAAGGAGGTCGTCGCCTTCCTCGCCGATACGGGGCCGGACAAGGTGCTGACACAGCTCGGCGGGCACGGCGTCGCGGTCACATATGACAGCGGCAAAGCAGGGCCGACGGTGCTGTTCCGTTCGGAACTCGATGCCTTGCCTATCGAAGAACTTTCAGGCGTGCCGCATGCGTCGCGCGTGCCGGGCAAGTCGCATATGTGCGGCCATGACGGACACACCGCCATCCTGGCATCCCTCGGCCGGCAGTTGGGGCGCGAGCGGCCTGCAAGCGGCCGCGTCGTGCTGATGTTCCAGCCGGCGGAGGAAACCGGCAATGGCGCAGCCGGCGTCGTTGCCGATCCCCGCTTCGGCGAGATCGCGCCGGATTTCGCTTTCTCGCTGCACAACCTGCCTGGCGTGCCGTTCGGCGAGGTGCGGCTCAAGCCCGGCGTGGTCAACTGTGCGTCACGCGGCATGCGCATCGTGCTGGAGGGCAAGACCGCCCATTCGTCCATGCCGGAGACCGGCACCTCGCCGATGCTGGCGATCAGTGAGCTGATGCCGGCGCTGCCGGCGCTCGGGCGCGGAACCTTCGCCGACGACGACTTCTCCATGCTGACCGTCACCCATGCCGCGATGGGCGAGGCCGTGTTCGGCATCGCGCCTGCTCATGCGCAGGTGTGGGCAACGCTGCGCACCCGGCGTGACGAGCGCATGGCGAACCTTTGCGCTGCTGCCGAAGCACTGGTCGCCAGGATCGCCGGCGAGCATCGCCTTACCGCCCGCTGGGACTATCACGAGATCTTCGTCGCCAGCGTCAACGCGCCGGACGCGGTGGAGCATCTGCGGCGCGCGCTCGATGAAGAGGGCGTATCGCACGGCGAAGAGGCCCTGCCGATGCGCGCCTCGGAAGATTTCGGCCTGTTCGGCCATAGTGCCAAGTCGGCGATGTTCTTCCTCGGTGCGGGCGAGCGGCACCCCGCCTTGCACAATCCCGACTATGACTTTCCCGACGACCTGATCCCGATCGGGTCGAGGATCTTCATGCGCACGGCACGCAATCTCCTGGGCTGACCTCCGCCAACTCCAACGCCGAAAGGAACATGCAATGCCAAAGATACCGAAGAACACGATTTGCCTTTGGTTCGACAAGGACGCCGAGGCTGCGGCGCGCTTCTACGCAGAGACCTTTCCCGACACCAGCGTGGGCGCCGTTCACCGTGCGCCGAGCGATTTTCCGTCCGGCAAGAAAGGCGACGTGTTGACGGTCGAATTTACCGTCGCCGGCATTCCCTGCATCGGATTGAACGGCGGCTCCACATTCAAGCAGAACGAGGCCTTCTCGTTCCAGATCGCCACCGACGATCAGCAGGAAACCGACCGCTACTGGAATGCCATCGTCGGCAATGGCGGCCAGGAGAGCGTGTGCGGCTGGTGCAAGGACAAATGGGGCGTGTCCTGGCAAATCACGCCGCGCACGCTGACCGAGGCCATGGCGGCCGGCGGCGAGGAAGCCAAACGCGCCTTTGATGCGATGATGGAGATGACGAAGATCGACGTCGCGGCGATCGACGCAGCCCGGCGCGGCTGACCTCGATCGCGGCTGAGTTGCTATCTGACCTTGATGACGACCTTGCCCTTGGCGCGTCCTGTTTCGACATAGGCCAGCGCCTCATTGGTCGCCTCGAAGGGAAATATCCGGTCGACGACCGGGCGGATCGCGCCGGATTCGATGAGCGATGCGATCTTGCTCAGCTGCTCGCCCTGCGCCCACATGAAAAGGAACGAGAACGTCACGCCACGGCGCTTGGCTTTCGCTCGAATAC
>NZ_RZQE01000152.1:0-12090 GCF_004022955.1 Mesorhizobium sp. M7A.F.Ca.US.002.01.1.1
ATCCTGCGCCGTCCGACGGTCGCGGCCGACATCCAGCGCATCGGCGCTTTTGTGGGGGGCAAACGCGTTCTTGTGACCGGCGGTGCCGGTTCGATCGGCCAGACGCTCGTCAAGCGGTCGCTGGAACTGGGAGCCGAGGCGGTGCTGGTCGCCGACAACTCCGAGTTCGGCATTTTCCAGCTGAGCCAGTATGTTGACGAGAAGGACCACGACCGCCTCAAGGTGCGCATCGTCGATGTCGCGGACCGGCGCCAGATAATGCGTGTCGTCACGGAATTCCGGCCGGACATCATCTTTCATGCCGCGGCCCTCAAGCATGTTCCGCTGCTCGAGGAAAACTGGGATTCGGCCATCCAGACCAATATCTTCGGAACGCTCGTCTGTGCCGAGGTCGCCGCCAAGTGCGGGGTTGCGCAATTTGTCCTGATATCGAGCGACAAGGCGGTGGATCCCTCGTCAGTGCTCGGCATGACGAAGCGGGCCGCCGAACAGATCATCAGCGCCTTGCATGGCACGCCGGCAGGCGAGACAAGCGGGCGTCGCCCGGCCACCAAGTTCATTGCAGTGCGGTTCGGCAACGTCTTCGGCAGCAATGGTTCGGTGGCGACCATATTCCAGGCGCAGATCGAGGCCGGAGGGCCCGTCACCATCACCGACCGGCGCATGACGCGCTATTTCATGACCGTGGCCGAAGCCGTCGATCTCGTCATCATGTCGGCGGCCGACGCCGCGTCGCGGCAGAGCGGAGACGATTATGCCGTCTATATGCTCGACATGGGCAAGCCGGTGCCGATCCTTGAAGTGGCCGAAACGATGATCCGCTTGTCCGGAAAGAGCCCATACAAGGACGTCGCGATCCGGTTCACCGGCATAAGGCCGGGTGAAAAACTCCACGAAACGCTGCATGGCGAAGACGAGGAACTCGTCGAACTCGGCATCTCGAAGATTTTCGGCCTCAGCACGGACGTCGTGGAATGGTCGGATGTCCAGGTCGCGCTCACGGCGCTGCAGCAGTCGGCGAAAAACCAGGACAAGGCTGCCGCGCTCGCCGCATTGGCAGGTCTCGACCGCGCCAAGAAGGCCAGGGCAAGTGCACGTCAAGACCCGATTCCGAAGACCGCCGGGCAGGCGACCTAGAACAATTCCGGGAAAAGCGCACGGCGCTTACCTTTGGGAATTGCGCCAAATCAAAGAGATAGATCCAATCAGAATCAGAAAGCGATCTTGCTCGTGAGCAAAGATGTTCTGCGCATCGCGGTCCTGATGGGCACGAAAGACGGCGCCGCCTTCATCGAGGAGCAGCTGCAGTCCCTGCTCGAGCAGTCGCACCCTCTGGTCGACCTGTGGATATCCGACGATGGCTCCGCCGATGGCACGACCGCCATCATCGAGGCATGGAAATCCCGCTGGCGGCCCAAGGGTCGAATGACGCTCGTCGAGGGGCCGCGGCAAGGCTTCGCCGCCAATTTCCGCTCCATGATCGTCGATCGACGCATCGAGGCGGACTGCTATGCCTTCTGCGACCAGGACGATATCTGGGAGCCCGACAGGCTGGAGAGCGCTATCGACTGGATGCGGACCCAGGATGCGAAAATCCCGCTGATGTTTTGTTCGCGAACCGCGACCATGACGGAAACGGGAAGCCTTGTCGGCCATTCGCCTTTGTTTGCCCGGCCGCCAACCTTTCGCAACGCGCTTGTGCAAAGCATCGCCGGCGGCAACACCATCCTGCTCAACGCAGCGGCACGCGACCTGCTGGCCAGGGCCTGCATGCGGACCGGGTTCGTCAGCCACGACTGGTGGGCCTATCTCATCGTGACCGCTGCCGGCGGCATCGTCCGCTACGATCCGCGGCCGCTGGTGCGCTACCGGCAGCATGCGGCAAATTTGGTCGGCGCCAACGTGTCCTGGAAAGCAAGGGTGTCCCGGCTTGGCCGCCTGTTCAAGGGGGAATTCGCCGGCTGGACGGACCTCAACCTTGACGGTCTCGCCGTCAATCGCGACCTCCTGACCGAGGACGCGATGGTGTGCCTCGACCTTTTCACCCACGGGCGCGACGGCGGCCTTTTCCGCCGCTTGGCAGGCTTGCGCCGAAGCGGCGTCTATCGGCAGACCGTTTCCGGAAACCTGGGGCTCTATCTCGCCTTCATCCTGGGGCGCATCTGAACATTGCGACGGCTGCGTGGCGCGCTTGGTCAAGAGATCGGCTCATGCTACGTCGACCGGATTGACGACATTGGCCTGCGGCTTTGCCTCGGGACTTCGGCAGGGAGCACTATCGGCCGTTCATGAAGGCAGCCAAGCAAATCTTCGATCTTGCCGGTGCGGCTCTGCTGCTGGTGGCGACATCTCCTGTCTTGGCGCTCACCGTCCTTGCCGTTCGGGCATCGTCGCCGGGCCCGGCTATTTTTTCACAGGTGCGGGTCGGCCGTGACGGTCGGCTTTTCCGCTGCCACAAGTTGCGCACGATGTATGTCGGGACGCCGTCGCTACCCTCGCATGAGGCGCCGGCGGATTCCGTGACATCGGTTGGAAAGGTCTTGCGGAAGTTCAAGCTGGATGAGCTGCCGCAATTCTGGAACGTCTTGAAGGGCGAAATGAGCCTGGTCGGGCCGCGGCCCTGCCTGCCGACCCAGACGGAATTGATCGAGTGTCGCAGGCGGCTGGGGGTTTTGGCGGCGCTGCCGGGCATAACCGGCCTGGCCCAGATCAGGGGCATCGACATGTCTAACCCGGAACTCTTGGCGCAAACGGATGCTGCCTACCTCCGCACCGCGTCGTTCTGGCTCGATCTTCGGATCCTGTTTGGAACGCTCTACCGCTGAGCAGACCATGAAAAGATCATGGTCAAGCAAGAAAGTCAGGATCTGCTGAGCCGCGCCAGCTCGGCCAGCCGCTCAAGCGTGCCGGCTTCGGGCGTCCACCCCTGCGATACCAGCAGGGCGGGGTCGCATATCTGTGTGGCGGTCAGGCTGTCCCAGAACGCCCGCCTGCCGAGTGCGGCCACCACCGGCCGTATCAGCCCGGCCGGCACCGCCATCAGGCGCACAGGCCGCCCCAAACCTCTGCGAAAGGCGGTGATGACGGCGTCGACGGCGACCGGCGGCACATCGGCGCCGACATAGATCGGGCGAAGCGGCCCGGAATGCCTGAGCAGGTGCGACACTGCTCGCACCGCGGCCTCGGAAGACATCAGCGAGCGGATTCCGGTCAAGGCACCCGTCGGCAGCGGCAGCGGCGTATCGGCAAGGCGCATCAGCGTTGCCAGATTTCCCCTCATGCCACTTCCATAGACCGGAGGCAGGCGCAACACGGCGGCGTCGGAGCGGCCATGCGACGCATAGGCGTCCAAAACCGTGATCTCGCTTTCGCGCTTCGAGCGTCCATAGGCGCATTGTGGGGCAGGAAGCGTGTCCTCGTCGATCGTTGCGCTGACGTGCGCGCCGATCACCGCCCGGATCGAGGAGAGATGAATGAAACGTCCGCTTATCTGGGCCGCCGCTGCATGCGCCAGCCTTGCGCTCAGTTCCACATTGGCCGCCTGGTAATCGGCTTCGGTTGCATTTCCCCGATCATTGTTGAGGCCAGCGCAATGGACGACGTCAGTCATATGCCGGGTCAGTTCCAGAAAGGCGGCGGCCGGCGCATCGAAGCCGGGCATCGGCACAGCCTCGTTCTCCGAAGCAAGCCTCTCGGGATGGCGGGAGGCGAGGCGAAGCTCGGCACCGGCTTCGCGTAAGTGGCGCACGACAAGACGCCCGATGAAACCTGTCGCGCCCGTGACCAGAACCTTCATGGCCTTGCCCGAGACAGGTCTTGCGTGACTGGTGCAAGTGCCGGCTCGTCCAGCAAAGGAACATGGCGTCCGGAGGCGAGATATGTTCCGCTCACCAGGAAGACCATCAGCACCGAGTCCAGAATGTCATGGCCGACCAGGATGCCTGTCATTCCGGCCGTCAGATAGGTGATCACCACGACGACAATCATGGTGGCGCCGAACCGCTCGTTCGGATCGCTGCTGTTTCGCAAGACCCGGGCGGCATTTCCAGCGGCAACGATAAAGATCGCTGCCAGCGTCACGGCGCCCAGAATTCCTGCTTGCACCAAGGCGGTCAGGAAGCCGTTGTGGAAATGGTTGAAGCCTGTGTCCATCGCGAACTGCTCATGAAAGCCCTGTTTGATCAGAAGCTGGGTTGCACCCACACCGTGCCCGAACAGTGGCATGTCATGGAATGCTTTGAGGCCGATCTCCCAAAGCGCAACACGTATTCCCAACGAGGTGTCGTAGTTGCCGCTAGCTCCAAGCGCACCCCAATCGGAGCGCAAAAAGTCGACCCGCCCGGATATCGCCTGGAAGCTGGAAGCGGCGATCACGACGCCGACTGCCGCCAGCAGCAGCAGCAGGCGAACGGCATTCCTGCCCCTGAGCCTGTGCCGGTTGATCAACATGACGGCTATGCCGGCGATCAGCAGTGCCAGCCAGATGGTACGCGAGCCGGAATAGATGACGGCGATCGTCCCGGCCAGTGTCGCGTAGAAGAGGGGTGTCCGGGCTTGCTCAATACTGGACAAGGCGCCAGCCACACAGGTCACCACGGCAAGGCAGACGACGGTTGCGAAGACGATCGGATTTCCGGCTCCCCCCTCCGCCCAGACGCCAATCCAATATTGCTGGATGACGGCCATGAGCAGCGCGACAAAGCAGGCGGCCATGCTGGAAAGCACGACGATGCGGGCAAGCGTGGTTTTCTGCGTGTTGCTCCATGTCGAATAGGACACGGGAAAAAACAGGAAGGTGACGAGCGGGATAAGATGCGGCGCATCCCGGACAAACGAGTTGTTGACGATGGACGCCAGGAGATTGGCGGCGCAGTAGGCATAGATCGCGACCGTCATCCAGATCATGGGCCGGTCGGCGTTGAAGCGCCTTTTCCCTAAAGCAATCAGCAGGGCGGACGAAAGGCCTCCGCCATTGAACACAAAGCTGACCACCGACCCCAGAACCGGTGGAAAAAAGAAGCAAAGGATGGAGAAGTAGTTGTTGATCCGCGAAGGCGAGAATTGCTGTGTGAGGGATGAAAGCCGGCTCAATTTTCGGGCTCGCTGTTTTCGGCAAGTGTCATGCGGCGGATCTTGTTTAGCGAAGTTGAATGCGCTCGCCTCGAAATTGCCCAGGCCTCATAACGCGCTTGCCCGCTGCCGAAGCTGGTATAGCGGCCGCCCCCCGTTTTCGATAGTGTATCTGGTGGATTGCCACCGAAAATCGGCGGCAGGCGACGGTCGGCCAAGGGAAGTCGCTTGAAAGCCGTAGCCGGTCATTCAAGCAATATTTTCCCCGCGTTTTCTCGGTTGTTGAGCTTGCGGGCAGGAATTTCCGGGTTTGATGGTATCTGTGGAAAATTCATTCTCGAACCATGTGCGGCCGGGCCAGTCTTGCATTGTTCTTGACAACGGCGATCTGCTAGAACGCCGGCACGAGGAAGATTGTCCAGAAACAAGGCTCGAACCGGGCGCAAAAGCTCGATGATTTGAGGCAAGGTCTTCTGTTGGAAATACGAAAGAACGCCCACGGTCCATGACAACAGCGCTTACGCATCTTCAGCGGCTTGAGGCCGAGTCCATCCATATATTCCGCGAGGTTGCGGCCGCCTTTGCCAAGCCGGTCATGCTCTATTCGGTCGGCAAGGATTCATCCGTGTTGATGCATCTGGCGATGAAGGCGTTTTATCCCGCCAAGCCGCCATTTCCCTTTCTTCACGTCGACACGACGTGGAAGTTCCGCGAGATGATCGCCTTTCGCGATCAGATGGCGCAGAAACTCGGCTTCGATCTCCTGGTTCATGTCAACGAAGACGGCGTGCGCGACAACATCAATCCGTTCGACCATGGTTCGAACACCCACACCCATGTCATGAAGACCGTGGCGCTGCGCCAGGCGCTCGACAAATACGGCTTCGACGCGGCCTTTGGCGGCGCACGTCGCGACGAGGAGAAATCGCGCGCCAAGGAGCGCATCTTTTCCTTCCGCAATGCCCAGCATGTGTGGGATCCGAAGAACCAGCGCCCCGAAATGTGGAAGATATTCAACACCCGCATCGCATCGGGTGAATCGATCCGCGTCTTTCCGCTGTCGAACTGGACCGAGCTGGATATCTGGCAGTACATCCTGCAGGAAAGTATCCCGATCGTGCCGCTCTATTTCGCCAAGGAACGGCCGGTGGTGGAACGCGACGGCATGCTGATCCTGCGGGACGACGAGCGCATGAAACTCCGCCCCGACGAGACAGTGGAGAACCGGCTCGTGCGGTTCCGCACGCTTGGCTGCTATCCGCTGACTGGCGCCATCGAATCGGAGGCCGACACGCTGGAAGCCATCGTCGGCGAAATGCTGACGGCACGGACATCCGAACGGCAGGGTCGCCTGATCGACCGCGATGAAGCCGGCTCGATGGAAAAGAAGAAGCGCGAGGGGTACTTTTGACCATGCGCCACATCATGGCAAAGAGCCTCGCCCCCACCGACGGCGTTCGCGACTATCTGGCGGCGCAGGAGAAGAAGTCGCTGCTGCGCTTCCTGACCTGCGGCTCGGTCGATGACGGCAAGTCGACGCTGATCGGGCGCCTGCTGTCCGACACCAAGCAGATTTTCGAGGATCAGCTCGCCGCGCTCGAACGCGATTCGCGCAAGCATGGCACGACGGGTGACGACATCGATTTCGCACTGCTGGTCGACGGCCTCGAGGCCGAGCGTGAGCAAGGCATCACCATCGACGTCGCCTACCGTTTCTTTGCCACGCCGAAGCGCAAATTCATCGTCGCCGACACACCTGGCCACGAGCAATACACCCGCAACATGGCCACCGGCGCCTCGACCGCCGACCTGGCGATCGTGCTGATCGATGCCCGGCAGGGTGTGCTTCGACAGACCAGGCGACATTCGATCATCGCCTCGCTGCTCGGCATCCGCCACGTCGTGCTGGCCGTCAACAAGATCGATCTTGTCGATTTCGATCAGACGGTTTTCGACCGGATCGTCGAAGACTACGGGCAATTCTCGCGCGATCTCGGCTTCCAGACCATTGCGCCGATCCCGATGTCGGCCCGTTATGGCGATAATGTCAGCCGTCGGTCGGAAAGCATGGAATGGTATTCCGGCCCAACGCTGATCGAGCATCTCGAAACCGTGTCAGTCGACCAAGCGATGGTCGAACTGCCGTTCCGTTTCCCGGTCCAGTATGTCAATCGTCCCAATCTCGACTTTCGCGGCTTTGCCGGCACGGTCGCTTCCGGCTCGGTTGCGCCCGGCGACGAGGTCGTTGTCGCCAAGTCGGGCAAATCCTCGCGCGTCAAGCGGATCGTCTCGTATGGCGGCGATCTCGCCCAGGCGGCTGCCGGACAGGCCGTCACGCTCGTCCTCGACGACGAAGTCGAAATCTCGCGCGGCAACATGCTGGTTTCGCCTGCCGCACGGCCGCAGGTCGCCGACCAGTTCGCCGCCAACATCGTCTGGTTCGACGAGCATGCGCTGCTGCCGGGCCGCTCCTACATCCTGCGCACCGAGACCGACCAGACCAGCGCCACCGTCACCGATCTGAAATACCGGATCAACGTCAACGACTTTGCCCATGAAGCGGCCAAGTCGCTCGAAATGAACGAAGTCGGCATCTGCAACATCTCGACGCGGACGCCGATCGCCTTTGATCCCTTCGCCGAAAACCGCACAACCGGCGCCTTCATCCTGATCGACCGCATCTCCAACGCCACGGTCGGCGCCGGCATGATCCTGCACTCTCTGCGCCGCGCCGAAAACATCCATTGGCAGTCGCTCGATGTCGGCAAGCGCGTGCGCGCCGACATGAAGAACCAGCGGCCCGCCGTGTTCTGGTTCACCGGGCTGTCGGGATCCGGCAAGTCGACCATCGCCAACCTGTTCGAAAAGAAGCTGTTCGCCACCGGCCGTCATACTTATATCCTCGACGGCGACAACGTCCGTCACGGTCTCAATCGCGATCTTGGCTTTACCGATGCCGATCGCGTCGAGAACATCCGCCGCGTCGCCGAGGTGGCGCGTTTGATGGCCGATGCCGGGTTGATCGTCATTGTTTCGTTCATTTCGCCGTTCAGCGCCGAGCGGCGCATGGCACGTGAATTGATGGCCGACGGAGAATTCGTCGAGGTGTTCGTCGATACGCCCTTCGAGGAATGCGCCAGGCGTGATCCGAAGGGCCTCTATGCGCGCGCGCTGAATGGCGAGATCAAGAATTTCACCGGCGTCGATTCCCCTTATGAAGCGCCGGAAACCCCGGAGATCCATCTGCAGACACTCGGCAAATCGGCCGAAGAGATGGTCGACGCCCTGGAACACTGGCTGAACGAGCGCGACATTGCCGAAGACCAATACGATAGCGGCGGCGGCATCTGACGACAGGCTGATGCTTGAAATCTTCGAGCGCCTGGCCTTGTCGGCCGGGCGCGAGGTGATGCGCGTGTTCCACGCCGGCTATGCGGTTGACCGCAAGTCCGACGCCTCGCCGGTGACCGAGGCGGACCGCGAGAGCGAAAAGATCATTCTCGCCGGACTGCGTGCCGCATTTCCCGATATCCCCTGCGTGGCCGAGGAAGAAGCTTCCGCCGGTATCGTGCCGCCCGACCTAAATGGGGCTTTCTTCCTGATCGATCCGCTCGACGGCACCAAGAAATTCGTCAACCGCCGCACCGATTTCACCGTCAACATAGCGCTGGTTCGCGATGGTGTGCCGGAGGTCGGCGTCGTCTTTGCGCCCTGCACGGGCCGCTTCTTTTCCGGCCTGCCGGGAAGGGCGGAATCTCTCGAGATCGATGGCGGCTACCAGATCGTCGGCCGCCGGCCGATCTCGGTGAGAACGGCCGTGGCGCCGCTGGCCGTCGTCGCCAGCCGTTCCCACAACACGCCGGAAACCGAGGCCTATATTCGCGACCTTGGTGCCGCCGAAATCGTCTCGGTCGGTTCGTCCTTGAAATTCTGCCTTCTCGCCAGTGCCGAGGCTGATGTCTATCCGCGCTTCGGCCGCACCATGGAATGGGACACGGCGGCAGGCGACGCCATCCTGCGCGCCGCCGGTGGCATGACGCGCACGCTCGATGGCCAGCCTCTGGTCTATGGGAAGCGCCGGCAAAGCGACGACGAGGATTTCGCCAATCCGCATTTCATTGCCAGCGGCGGGGCAGGGGTCAGCCCCGCCTGAGAAGGCCCGGTAGCTTACTCGGCCGCTGCCTGCGCCGAATTCGAGCCTATATAGTTGCGGATCGTCTCGATGATGCGGTCCTGGTCGGCTTCGCTGAGATAAGGGTGCATCGGCAGGCACAGGATCCGCTTCGGCAGGTCTTCCGAAACGGCAAGGCCGGTCGGCGTGCGCGGATAATCGCGATAAGCGACCTGGGCATGCAGCGGCTTCACATAGTAGATGACAGACGGAATGCCCTTTTCGCCGAGATGCGCCCTCAGCCCGTCGCGCTTCGGCGTCTCGATGGCGTATTGCGCCCAGGCCGAACGGCTGCCGTCCAGATTGCGGGCGGCGGTAACGACGTCGCCAAGCCCATCGGCATAGCGCTTTGCCACGACCTGCCGGGCGACCATCTCGTCTTCGAGAATGGCCAGCTTCTCGATGAGGATCGCCGCCTGTATCGTGTCGAGCCGCGAATTGATGCCGACGCGGACATTGTCGTACTGCGTCTCGCCCTTGCCATGAAAGGCGAACGAGCGAAGCTGTTCGGCCAGCGCATCGTCATTGGTGAACATCGCGCCGCCGTCGCCGTAGCAGCCAAGCGGTTTTGCCGGATAGAAGCTGGTCGAGCCGACCGCACCGAAGGAGCCGCACATCTTGCCGTCGAGCGAACCGCCCATCGACTGGGCGGCATCCTCGATCACCATCAGGCCTTCGCGGTTGGCGATCGCCATGATCGCCTCGTAATCGGCGGCAAGGCCAAACAGATCGACGGGAATGATTGCCTTCGGCTTCAGCCTTCCTTCCTTCTTGATCATGGCAATGGCCGCTTCGAGGCTGGCAATGTCGATGTTGTAGCTGTGCGGGTCGACATCGACGAACACCGGCTCGGCCTTGGCCAGCGCCACCACTTCGGCGGTGGCGGCGAACGTGAAGCTCGGCACGAACACCGCGTCACCCGGGCCGACGCCGGCTGCAAACAGCGGCAACAGCAGCGCGTCGGTGCCGTTGGCGCAGGCCACGACATGCTTGGTACCGATATAGGCGGCAAGCTTGTTCTCGAATTCGGTGACTTGCGGGCCAAGAATATAGCGGCCCTCGTCGACGACACGGTCGATCGCGGCCTTCAGCCGGTCGCGGATTCGTTCGCGCTGCGCGCCTAGATCGATGAACTGCATGTCGGCCTCAAAATGGGTTAGCCAGATAATCGGCCGCTGGTACCAGAGTTGCGCTTGCCGAGAAAGCCGGGCAGGCGGAGCCCTAAATTGCGGAAGTGTCGCAGTCCGTTACCAGTTTTCCCGGCGAATGTCCGTCAGATGCCGGAAATCCGGGCTTCGTCGGGCGCCATCCCGCCCTTATAGCCTTGGAAAGAGCCCCTGCGAAACATAAAGTGATCGATTGGGCTCAACTTATGTTGAGCGTTGCTCAGGCGATTTCATGTCGCCAGGGTGGATTGGCGCCGGCCCGCGACACGGTCACTGCCGCCGCCTTCGCGCCGAGCGCCAGCGCCTTATGGATGGCGTCTACCGACAGTCCGGAAATCGCCGCTTTCGTCAGCAGGCCTTGCTCGTGCAGCGAGGCGAGGATGCCGGCGTTGAACGTGTCGCCGGCGCCGACCGTGTCGACCACCTCGACCCTTTCGGGCACGACGGCAACCGCATGTTCCCTGGTATAGCCGACCGCGCCTTCGCCGCCATGGGTGACGACGATCAGCTTCGGGCCGCGGTCCAGCCAATTGCGGATGACATCCTCATGCGAGCCGGCTTCGCCGAACCAGTTCAGGTCTTCGTCCGACAGTTTCACGATGTCGGCCATCGCCATCATGGTGCGAATGCGCTTGAGGTGCTTGGCCTTGTCCGGGATGAAGTTCGGCCGGATGTTGGGGTCGAGCATCATGACGCGGCTTTCATGCTCGCGCCGCATGAACTCTTCATAGGCACTGCCGGCGGGCTCGGAAATCAGGCTGATGGCGCCGAACAGCATGGCTTCGATCTCGTTGCCGAGCTGCGGCAAATCGTCGATCGTCAGCATGCGTCCGGCGGTGTTCTCGTCATAGAAAGTGTACGTCGCCTGGCCGTTGGTGAGCTTGACGAAGGCCAGCGTGGTTGGCCGTGGCGAGGTGTGTGCATAGGTGGAACTGACCTTGCTCGCCCCAAGCGCATCCCGGAATTGGCCGCCGAACAGATCCGACGACAGGCCGGAAAAGAAGCCGGCCGGCGCGCCGAGCCGGCCAAGTGCGATTGCCGTGTTGAACACGGCGCCGCCGACATAAGGCGCAAAGGCCGGCTCGCCCGCTGTCGTCGTGCGCGGCAGCATGTCGATCAGGGCTTCGCCGCAGCAGAGGATCATGGCTTCTTGGTCTCCGGCGGATAGATCACGCCCTTGCGTATGATGATGTTGGCGTAGAGCCGCGGCTCGCTTGTCGCGACGATGGCATGCGCCGATTTGACCCGTGCATAGAAGTCGGCGCCGGCCAGCGCAACCACCTTGCGGCCTGGCGCCCGTTTGGCGCAGATCGCTTCGATCTCATGATGGACAGGATCGGCAAGCGAGGGATCGCCTCGGACCGAGGCGCGAAACAGCGCCTCCGGCACGGCGTCATCGACAGGCAGGACACTCAATATCGCGTCGAGTACCGGGATAAGAGGGTGGCCATCGGCGCGTACCAGTCGGGTTGCCTGCTGTTCCGCCGGATAGTTTCCGTCGACAAGGGCGATTTCGTCGCCATGGCCCATGCCGCGCAGGATCGCCAGAAGCTCCGGACCGAGCAGCGCCGGGATTCCGATCAGCATCAGGCGCTCCTGGAAATCGTCGTCGAGCCGATCAGGAAGCGTTCGGAAAGTGGCAGGCTGGCGCCGCCGAGCGCCCGGGCATGGATACCGACGGTT
>NZ_RZQE01000153.1:0-11990 GCF_004022955.1 Mesorhizobium sp. M7A.F.Ca.US.002.01.1.1
GCTTCACGCTGCTCAGGTCCGATGGAAGGACCCATCGCTGCTCGGCGACAGACAATGCGCGGCTGTTTGCGGCGACGATCGGCGGCATGGGGCTGACCGGCCTCATTCTGTCGGCCTCGATCCGGCTGATGCGGGTGCATTCCCTCGACATCGTCGAAAGGGCGACGCCGTTTCGTGACCTCTGCGAATTCTTCGACCTGGCCGCGGCGGCCGATCAGGCCAACGAATATGCGGTCGCCTGGATCGACCAGCTTGCCGGCGGTCGCAACAGCGGTCGCGGCCTGCTGCTCACTGGCAATCACGCCGAGCACGGCTCGCATGCCGCTTCGCGCGCCGACGGCAATTTCTCGGTGCCGGTCCAGCCGCCGTTCAACGTGCTCAACCGGCCGTTCCTGACCGCCTTCAACGCTGCCTACAGGTGGAGGAAGAGCCGGGCAACGGTGCCGCGCCAGGCCGGCTACCAGGGCTTCTTCTTCCCGCTCGACGGCGTGCGCGATTGGAACCGGCTTTATGGGCCGAAAGGGCTGTTCCAGCACCAGAGCGTGGTGCCGGAACAGACGGCGCGCGAGGCCGTGCCGGCATTGCTGGCGGCTGCAAGGCAAGCCGGGCAGGGCTCGTTCCTCACGGTGCTGAAACGCTTCGGCTCCATCCGCTCGCCGGCGCTGCTGTCGTTTCCGCGTCCCGGCTACACGCTGACACTGGATTTCCCCAACAGGGGCGCCGCGACGCTGACACTGCTGCGGGAGCTCGACCGCATCACGGTCGAGGCCGGCGGCGCGGTCAATCCGTACAAGGACGCCCGCATGGGGGCCGAAATCTTCGCTTCGTCCTTTCCCGAATGGCAGCGGCTGGAAGCGCTCCGCGACCACGCCTTCATGTCCGACTTCTGGGCGCGCACCGCGAAGAGATTGGATACGCGGCGAGGCTCGGTCGAGGCTGCCGAATAGATAAAATCCGAATAATTATTGGTTAACAGATGGTTGATAGCGCGATTCACTCAAAACAAGGTTGGGACTTCACCAAATGTTTGCGGGTTTGTAGTAGGAAGTGTGAAGGGGTGGCTTGGAACTCATGAAATACATCGTCTTCATTCTCTTTACAGTCATGACCAATGCCGCCGCGCAGCTGATGCTGAAGCAAGGCATGATGTCGCTCGGACCGATCTCGTTCGAGGGCGTCAATCCGCTCGTCAAGCTGCTGCAGATCGTCTTCAGCCCCTGGGTGTTCCTTGGCCTGTGTACCTTCGTCATCTCGATGGCCTCGCACCTCTATGTGCTGTCCAAGGTCGAGCTCTCCTTCGCTTATCCGTTCCTCAGCCTCGCCTATGTTGCCGTCGCCATCTTCGCTTATTTCGTCTTCCGCGAGGACCTCAATGGCTGGCGGATCGCCGGCATCGCCTTCATCTGCGTCGGCACGGTGCTGATCGCGCAAAGTGGCCGGGATTTGGGTGGGCAAGGGCATGAGGACCAGGCCGCTTCCATCACGCCCGACAAGATCCAAGCAAACGAGATCCTTCGATGAGACATATGATTTTCGGCGGTGACGGTTTCGTCGGCCGCCATCTTGCCCCGAAGCTTGTGGCCGATGGTGAAGAGGTTGTCGTCGCCGACATCGTCAAGAGCGACCTGCCGCATTACCGCAGCGTCCGCTTTATCCAATGCGACGTCACCGATCCGGCCTCGGTCGCCGCGATTGGGCTGAAGGCCGACGACATGGTCTACAATTTGTCGGCCAAGATGCTGTCGCCGATCCAGGTGCGCGCCAAGCGGCATGACTTCTTCTTCCCTGTAAATTTCCATGGCACCGAGCACATCATGCAGGCCATGGACGGAGCCGGTGCGTCAAAACTCGTCCACTACACGACCGACATGATCTACGGCCACACGGTCACGCAGCCTATGACCGAGGAGCACCCGGTGGCGCCGCTGGGCGAATATGGCTGGTCGAAGCAGAAGACCGAGGAGCTGGCGGCCGAGTGGCGCAAGCGCGGCATGTCGATCTCGCTGTTTCGCCCGCGTCTGATCATCGGTCCCGGCCGGCTCGGCATTCTCGAAAAACTGTTCAAGCTGATCGACTGGAATTTTCCGGTGCCGATGATCGGTTCGGGCAGGAACCCTTATCAGTTCATCTCGGTGTTCGACTGCGCCGAGGCCGCCCGCGCGGCCTGGAAGGCCGGCGTGCCAAACGAGGCCTATAATCTGGGTTCGCTCAATCCACCGCCCGTCAAGAAGCTGCTCGGCGATCTGATCAGGCATGCCGGCTCGAAATCGATCCTGATCCCGACACCGGGTTGGGCGGTCAAGCGCACGCTGGACCTGCTCGACCTGATGAACATGCCGATCATGGACCCAGAACAGTATCTGATCGCCGACGAGGAATGCGTGCTCGACGTGTCCAAGGCCGGGCGTCAGCTCGGCTGGGCGCCGCAATATCGCGACGAGGACATGCTGATCGCCGCCTATAGCGAGTACCGCGCCAAGAAAGCCGGTCTCGCGGTCGCCACCACACATGTGCCCGCCGAATAGCGGCTCGCAAAACAGCTTTCGTTGCGCACGATTGCGGTCGTGCGTGCAGACAGGAGATTGAAATGACCGTCATGGCCAAGCCCGAACAGACGAATGCGCGCACCATGGTCAGTGCGCCGGCGCTGTCGCCCGCCACCATCGCCAAGCCCAACCTGATCAGCGTCGAGCAGGCCAAGGCGATGGACGTCGCGGCAATGACCGACCTGTTCAAGGCGCATCTCAACCCCGGCCAACTGCACTTCATGAAACTGCTCGGCTTCCACAAGATCAAGATCGAGCGCGCCGAAGGCATGTTCTACATCGACCAGAACGGCCGCAAGATCCTCGACTTCTTCGGCGGCTTCGGTTCGCTGGCCTTTGGCCACAACCATCCGCGCATCCTGGAAGCACGCAAGAAATTCCAGGAGGAGAAGCGCCAGGAAATCGCCATCGCCTTCATGTCGCAATATGCGGCAGCGCTTGCGCACAACATCGCCAAATGCTCGCCCGGCGATCTCGACATGGTATTTTTGGGTTCGTCCGGCTCGGAAGCGATGGAAGCGGCGGTGAAGCTCGCCGAGCGCGCGGCCGGTCCGAAGCGGCCGAAGATCGTCTATGCCGAGAATTCCTTCCACGGCAAGACCAAGGGCGTGCTGGGCATCACAGACGGCCAGCTTTACCGCGCCGACTTCAAGGTGGCGGAAAACACGGTCCGCATCCCGTTCGCCGACATCGAGGCGGTCGAGCGCCTGTTCCGCTCCGATCCGGAGGTCGGGGTCATCGTGCTCGAGACCATCCAGGGCGGTGGCGGCATCATCCAGGCGCCGGCCGAATATTGGCAGAAGCTGCGCGCGCTGTGCGACCAGTACGGCGTGCTGTGGGTCGCCGACGAAGTGCAGTGCGGCTACGGCCGTTCGGGCCGCTTCTACGCCTTCGAGCATTACGGCGTCATTCCCGATGTGACCGCGCTGGCCAAGTCGCTCGGCGCCGGCAAGGCGGCGGTGGGAGCCATGATCGCGCGGCGCGAGGTCTACATGAAGGCCTATGGCACGCCGAAAACGGCGATGATCCATGCCATGGCGACCTTCGGCGGCATGGGCGAGGCCTGCGTCACCGCGATCGAGGGGCTCAACGTGCTCTACGACGAGGGGCTGATCGACAATGCCGCCGTCACCGGCGACTATTTGCTGCAGCGCCTGCAGGCGCTCAGGGAAAAGTACCCGAAGATCATCAAGGATGTGCGCGGCAAGGGTTTTATGGTCGGCCTGGAGTTCCACGACTTCTCGCAGACCTTGCCGATGGTGCTGCGGCCGATCGTCAGCGTGCTCGACGACAAGCTGAAGGGCTCGCTGTCGGGCTTCGTCGGCGCGCTGCTGCTGCGCGATTACGACGTGCTGGTCGCCTTCACCGAGTACAACCGCAACGTCATCCGGCTGGAGCCGCCGCTGATCTGCCAGCGTGAGCATGTCGATCGTTTCGTCGATGCTTTCGACAGTCTGCTGTCGCGCGGCATCGTGTCGATCGTGAAGGATTTCGTCAAAAGCCAGGTCCGTTAAACCGAAACTCGCTGAGTAGACATGCTGACCAAGTCGCCCGCTCCACAGAACCCACTCGACCGGCTCACCGGGGCCGGTCTGGCGTGGGGCGTGGGGACTTATGCGCGGCTGGCGGCACCGATCGGCGCCGCGGCCTTCGCGCTCTACATTCTTTTTTCAGCGTTCACCGCGTGGGTGATGCCCGACGCCAATTGGGACATGCTGCCCTATCTCGCCATAGCGGAGGAAGGCACCTATCCCGATGCACAGGCGCTGCATGACTATGCCTACAACACTGTCAAATCGGGCGTGTCGGCCGGTGACTACAAGGCGCTGACCGACGATGGCGGCGGCTTCCGCAGCCACATGGCGGAGAATGCCGCCGACTTCCATTCATTGCTCGGCATGTACCGGATCAAGTTCCTCTATGCCGAGATCCTGTCGACGATGAGCGCGGTGATGTCGCCGGTCGAGGCGATGCGCCTGGTCTCAGTGTTCTCCGTGCTGCTGTTCGGCGCGATCGCCCTGATGTGGCTGCGCTCCGAGGGGGCACTGGCCTTGGCGCCGGTGGTCGGCGCGGTGCTGATCATGGCCGATTTCGGCGATGCGGCGCGCGCCTCAACGCCGGATCTGCTCACATCGGCGCTGTTGCTGGGCGGGCTTTATGCCTATGTCCGCGGCCGCGAGGTGGCGACGGCGATCCTGCTCTTCCTCGCCTTCATGGTGCGCCCGGACAACATTGTTTTCCTTGCTGTTTTTGCTGTGCTGCTGGTTGCGTTCCGGCAGAGGGCATGGGGCGCGCTGGCCGGCTTTGCCGCTTCCTTCGTTGCCTATTTCGCCATCTCGCACTGGGCGCATCATCCCGGCTGGTGGCCGCATCTGTGGTTCTCCAGCATCGAGCAGCATTACAATATGGACGGGTTCGAGCCGCCATTCTCCATCGTTGCCTATCTCAGGGCATTTGCCACCTCGCTGCTGCGTGCCGTCAGCCTGAACAGCTGGGTCGGCGTGTCGGTGCTGGCACTGGCCGGCTGGTTTGCTGCCGACCGCGCCGGCTTCCGCCTCGACCGCCGCGCCGGCATCCTGTTCGCGGCACTGGTGCTCGGCGCGCTGGCGAAGTTCACCGTCTTCCCGATCCACGACACGCGCATCTATTTCCCGCATCTGATCCCGCCATTCCTGCTGCTGGCGACGCCGTTCATGGCGTTGTGGGCGGCCGTGGCTCGCGGCCAGAATCGCGCTGCCATGCAAATCATTCCCGGAGACAAGTCATGAGTTCGCTATCCAGCCTGGCGCGCGTTGCCCTGTCGCTCGGTCTTCCCAGTGGCGTTCTCGATCGCGGGCCGTCGCTGCGCGGCACGAAATTCCTGGCCAAGGCAGCGCTGAAGGCGCGGTTTGGTGGGGCGGGGCGGCCGTTCCAGATGGTCAATGTCGGCGCCTGCGACGGCGCGCTCTTCGACGATGTGACGCCGTGGCTGCACAGGATTCCCGGTGCACGCGCGATGCTGGTCGAGCCGATCCCCTACAATCAGAAACGGCTGCGCGCCAACTACCCCGACATCAGCCGCTTCATCATCGAGCCGGTGGCGGTGACGAAGACAAAGGGCACGATCACCGTCCACACTTTCGATGCCGCCGCGCTCGAGGCCGGCACGCTGCCCATCGAATTCATCGGCTGTTCGTCGGTCACCGACACCAATCTGATGTCGGGCAAGAATGCCTGGGGCGAGGCCGACGCCAACTTCAACAAGTTCGCGCCGCATCTCAGGGACATCGAGGTGCCATCCGAGACCTTGCTGACGCTGCTCGACCGCAACGGCATCACCCATATCGACGCCTTCCTCGTCGATTGCGAGGGCGCCGACTGGATCGTCTTCGAACAACTCGACCTCAAGCGCTACCGTCCCGGCATGATCAAGGTCGAGGTCGGCGCGCTGCCGGCCGCCGAGATCGGCCAGGTCGTGGTCAAGCTGAAGACATCAGGCTATCAGGTCGGTTTCCAGGCCGAGGACATCTGGGCCTTCGTGTGAAGGAAGATAGAGCAGACGACCCCCTCCATTGCTACAAAGACGTGGCCTAGTCCTCTCTGAACGCACGACTGATCTGATCGGAAAGCGGCTTCACGAAATATGAAAACGCAGACCGTTCGTGGGTCTTGATAAAGGCCTCAACGGGCATTCCCGGAAGAACAATGAGTCCGTCTAGCCGCGCCAGTTCTTCGGGCGCTACCACGAAGCGCACCTGATAGTAGGAAGATCCTGAGCGCTCGTTAGTCGTCAGGTCAGCTGCAATACGGACAACCGTCCCATTGAGTTCCGGCGTGGTACGCTGATTGAATGCCGAGAGGCGTAGCACTGCCTTCTGCCCAAGCTCAATCTGGTCGATGTCGCGCGGTGCGATCTGGGCATCCAGCGCGAGCCCGCCGCTATCGGGAACGATCGACATAATCACATCCCCTGGCGAAATGACGCCGCCGACAGTGTGAAATGCCAGTTGGTGCACGATGCCAGCCTGTGGAGCGATGATGTCGATTCGCTTGAGTTGATCCTCGGCCGCGATCTTTCGCTCGATATATTCTCCGATCTGACCTTGCACTTCACGAAGTTCGGCGCTCACTTCAGTTTTCAGGTCGGAGTCGATCTGCAGGATCTGCAGTCTAGCTTCCGATATTCGGCCTGCTGCTTGAGCCTGGCCGGCCATCGCCTCGCCTCGATCACCGCCGAGGGTCGCCGCCTCTCGCTCCAGGTCGTTCAATCGCAACACAGAAACAATGCCCTTTGCCCGGAGCACTTGAAGCGAGGCGATCTCGGCATCAAGCACAGAGAGCCCACGATCAAAGGCTGTTTCGCGAGACTTCAGGCCATCGATCTCATGCGCGAACTGCTTAATTCTTTCGCGCAACTGGGACTTCTTCCCCGCTCGGTCTTCCTTCCTGAACTCAAACAGTCGACGCTCACTCTGAACGGCTGCGGCGATATCGGTGTTGTCAAGCCGGGAAAGTAAAGTTCCTGGAAACGCAATCTGGTCTTCGTCGTCGCGCTCGGCCTCAAGTCTAGCGAGCCGTGCAGTCAATTCGTCCAGCCTCTTGGTGACGATTCCAAGGTTTGCCCGCGCTTGCGTTGCATCGAGGCGCACAAGTACATCTCCGGCAGCAATCTTCTGCCCCTCCTTGATGAGAATCTCGCTGATAACGCCTCCAGTCAAATGTTGGATTTTCTTGACATAGCTATCGACGACAAAGGTGCCGGAAGCCACGACTGCACCAGAGAGATTGGTTGCGGCCGCCCACCCGCCTATGCCTCCCACCAAGAAAAGGCAGGAAGTGCCGCCAATGAAGAGGTGCCGCCGGATAGATCTTGAAACCAATTCGGCCTCAACGTTTGGCATCGGATCCCTCCATCAAGATTTCAGCGACCTCCGGCTTTGACTCGTTCGGATCTGCGACCATCTTGAAGGGCGCGAGCATCCTGGCCGATACAGAAAAGCCCGGATATCCAGCCATGGTAGGATTCGGAGAAGGGACCTTTGATATTTTCGAAAGAACTTCGTCGCGTGGTCCGAAGGCTTTGACCCGACCGGCCTCCATCATGAGAACGAAATCGACTGCAGCTAGCGCGCTCGGTCGATGCGCTATAACTATTGCGATCCCCTTGCGTTCCCTCACGGCCGCGATTGCCTTCACAACAGCAGCTTCGCCATCGGCGTCAAGATTCGCATTGGGTTCATCGAGCACGACGAGGAACGGATCGGCGTAGAGTGCCCTGGCAAGGCCGATCCGCTGGCGTTGCCCTGCCGAAAGGGATGATCCGGCTTCTCCAATGCGGGCTTCATATCCTTTATCAAACTGCAGGATAAGCTCATGAACGCCAGCCGCCATCGCGGCTGATACAATTGTCTCCGGCTTCGCGTCGGATTCGAAGCGGGCGATGTTCTCTGCGATCGTGCCATCGAAAAGTTCGCCCCCCTGTGGCAGGTAGCCGATGTGGCGACCGATTGCCTCCTGATCCCACTGGTCGAGTGACGCGTCGTCAATACGCACTTTGCCGCTCGCCGGGGTCCAGGCGCCAACGAGAGCGCGGGCAAGCGTCGACTTCCCCGCACCGCTAGGGCCAATAATGCCGAGCGCGCTCCCCGCGCGCATGACGAAGTTTGCTGCGAAGACCGTCGGCTTCGTCTCACCAGGGGGAACGACGGTGATGCCTGCGGCACGCAGTTCGCATTGCGGTTTGGGCAGGGCCAAGACAGTTGTCTCTTCAGGCATCATCAGCAGCAAATCCCTGAGGCGGATCCAACTCTGTCTCGCCATCAGGAACACTTTCCAACTTCCGATTGCCAATTCGACGGGCGCTAGTGCGCGGCCCATTATGATGGAACTGGCAATCATCACCCCCGGTGTGACCTGCTGCTCGATAGCGAGCCATGCACCCACTGCCAGGATTGCGGACTGGAGAACCAAACGAAGTGTTTTTGCAACGCCCCCTAGGCCGCTAACAACATCGCTGGCCCTGCGATTTGCCGCAAGGTAGTCCGAATTTGCAAGGCGCCAGCGCGCGGTCATGCGATTGCTAAGCCCCATCGCACGTATAGCTTCGGCATTGCGACGGGACGCGTCCAGCAAGGCATTGCGCACCGTGTTATGCCGGAGTGCCTCTCGAGTTGGGTTGCGGGAAGACGCATCGGTAATAACGGTAAGCGAGACCAACAAGATCGCGCCGACCATTGCTGTCATACCAAGCCAGAAATGAAGTAGAAAACACAGGCCGAGATAAAAGGGCATCCAAGGTAAATCGAAAAACGCGGTCGGACCGGGTCCGGAGAGAAAATTGCGTACATTGTCGAGATCGCGCAGCGGCTGCAATCCGTCGCTGGGCATGCGAGTTTCGAGTGGAAGGCGGACGACTGCGTCGTGAACGCGCCCGGAAAGCTGGTGATCGAACCGCTCACCGACGCGTAGAAGAACGCGGGCACGAATGATGTCAAGGCCGCATTGAAAGGCATATAGGCCGAACGCAAGCATCCCGAGGCCGACCAGTGTTGGGACGCTGTGGCTGGCAAGCACACGGTCATAAACCTGCAACATGAACAAGGGGGCAGTTAGCGCCAATACGTTTATGACGCCGCTTATCACCGCTGTTGCGAGGATTACCGCCTTGTTCGCCGCAACAAGTGACCTTTCAAATCCCCCAGAACCTATCTTCTCGGGGGATCGGGTCATGGAGATCTCGTTCCACCTACTTCAGCACAAAATCCTATGCATAGCTCAAGCATATTGCTTGTTACTGCCACTGATCCAGACCGAGGTGACTCACCCAAGACATACTTCAAGCGGCAACAAGCCATGCTGGGTCGAATCCCATATCAAACACGGTGTTCATTGCCACGCTGTGCGCGTTGTCATTTTCGTCCAAATAAGCCAACGAGAATGAATTAAAAACCTGCGATCTGCCGAAGTACCCGTTAATAACATGCGCCGACCCTGTCCATTCTGAAGACATACCAAAGTCTACCGTGTAGTCTCCATAAAGCACATCGGTACTGATGTAGTAGGCCTTGTTGGAGCTAAATGAATATGTACCAATTTCGATTGAAGTGGCTCCGTCATTGCCGCTGAGGGTATATTTTACATCCCACCAGTTCGTAACATAGTCTATCTCATACCATTGCTCACTTGCATGTATCGTTGTTGTACGCTGCGCGACCAATGTCTTCTCTAGATCCAGATCGGTGAGGCTTAATCCAGACAATAGGAAATTATTCAAGGGAGCAGAATAGTCTGAAGCGGGATCTGATGGCCAATACTTCTCTAGATTTCCAACAGCGACGTCATGCCCGCCATCGGGCGTCATGACATAGCCGACAAAAAAGTGACTCGAATCCTGGAACTCGATCGTGTCGTTCCCGCTGCCCGTATCAATCATGACCGGCAGGATTATACCCCAGCTGTTGTCTGCAACACCCGAGACTATGATGTGGTCATTTCCAGCGCCAGAAAAGACAAATCCCTGATCCGGATTGACCAAGGTTATCTCGTTGTCCTTTTCATTCCCAACAAGAATAAACTGAGAGGTGCTGTTCAAGGTGAAGCTGGTAACGTCACCCTGCAGGACAACCAGATTTCCATCCTTGTTCGCCGATGTTGCCGCATTTCCGGCTATGAAGGTGGCGCCGTTGATATTGACGATGTTATGCGGGTCGAGCCCCCAATAGTAAGGGTTCGACAGTTTGTAGGAATCCGATTGCATCCACTCGGAATTGTACCCTGCAAGAGTCAACTCGTTTGCGGTGCCGATGGTCTGGTTGATCACGTGATCGAACTCAGTCCCATGGGGAGTTGTGGGGAGATCGCTCCGGTCGAACGATATCTCCTTGTAGTCAGTGCTGGCATGCAGGATATTTGAGGTTCCTGAAACCGCCTCCTCAATCAGGAGACCATGAATGAACCTGCCAAGGAAACCAGACGCATCGGTGTCGTTAGCTGGGGCATACGGTTTTTGCTCGAACAGATATGACTGCTTGCTATCCAAGAATCCCGTATGGGTAGCGGCCCACTGGAGCAAGCTTTTGGCGAGAACATCGTCCCCGATAATAAATTTCATCTGAGATAGATTAAACACAAATGGATCCATATCCTGGAACCATTGGAGCGCATAGTTTTTCGCCGTAGCATCGCCGACTGTCAGCGGAATATTCATTCTAAAGTAGGATAGATACTGAGACAGATCCGCACTCGACGTGACCAGCCAGAAATCATAGTCGTTGAGAGCTCGAACCTCGTAGTAGGGTGTCCACCCTTCCGCCGCGCCTGAGAGCTCGGGGAAAACAGTTTGGTATGCTGCATCATGATAGTCGGAAATTTGCCGCCCCGTAAGGTTCCAATCAGTTTGTGTTGACCGAAGAGCGTAGTCACGCGTAGCGAGTTCCAGCATGAGCGCATCGCGACGTTGGTCAAAGAGTCCTGACGCGAAATCGCCATCTATTTTGTTCTTGGCATAGTTGTTAGCAACAATTCCGATTAACGAGTCGGCGTTCACGACACCATGTGCCATGCTTCCATAGTAGATGCCAGCGGCGGAAAGCGCATCGTAGTAATGAGACGCGTCACCCGTCGAGATGGTAAGCGCATATGCAGAGTTAATATCGTTTATCTGCTGTGAAGTTGGCATGATACGCTCCTATTTTTCAGAAAATGAATCAATCAGCGCCGAAAGACGTTTGTGAAACCTAGAGACGTCCTCTCGAAGATATTTACGAGGCGCCATGATCATCCAGCGCAATCCAGCCCTATCAAAGCTCATCATGCACGATGATACAGAAGAATATCCAGTGCACATAATGTACATAGGATCCGGCGCGGAAATATAGTAGATATTGTGAGAGAGATACCCCTTAGCATTATCCTTTACGCGAAACGAGGCGAATTTAATACCAGCATCGAGGTCATTTATAATTGGAAGCAGGAGGTTTTGCGGAATATGAATTTTTAGTGGGCCGCCTGGAACGGAGGCCGCCACTCCGAGTGCGTCCGAAAGCGGCAGCAGATCCTCCTCCCCCCGGATCTGGGGGTTTGGCCCGCGGCCAGCTTTCAGTTCAGGATAGCTCAGTCGTAGCGCGACTTGCTTGATATCCATGGTTGCCTTCGGATTTCGTTCCCGAAATAGATCTGAGGGGACATAGAGCGTTCCCTGCGAGTATGTCACGGCAACGCGATCGATCGACGAAGAGGTGAGCCAGAGAAAACGTTCGTCTCCAGTGTCGAGTGATGCGGATTGCGAGTGCCCGCAGGTGACCAAAGCCAAGAGGAGCGCAATTGAAAATCGACCTTTGAGCACGCGTTTTCCCGCCCAGCATGCGCTCTAATTCGTTAAGTTATTAGTATGCCATATCTCATAACGATTGCAACAATTAATATACTTACAGATTTATCTTTCATCGAAGTATATAAGTAAGATCT
>NZ_RZQE01000154.1:0-11954 GCF_004022955.1 Mesorhizobium sp. M7A.F.Ca.US.002.01.1.1
CACTTCATCAATGTCGGCAAGCTCGGCACCGGTGAACTCGAAACAGCGTTCGTGCCTTGCACGCCGGCCGGCTCGATGCTTCTGATCGAGCGGGTGCGCGGCAAGGACCTGTCCGGCCTCAACGCCGTCGTCGTCGGCCGCTCCAACATCGTCGGCAAGCCGATGGCCAACCTGCTGCTTGCCGCCAACTGCACCGTCACCATCGCCCACAGCCGCACCAGGGATCTGCCGGCCTTGGCCCGCACCGCCGATATCCTTGTCGCGGCCGTCGGCAGGCCGGAGATGATCAGGGGTGATTGGGTGAAGCCAGGCGCCACCGTCATCGATGTCGGCATCAACCGCATCCCGGCGCCGGAAAAGGGCGAGGGCAAGTCCCGCCTCGTCGGCGATGTCGCCTATGCCGAAGCGGCCAGGGCCGCCAGCGCCATCACACCGGTGCCCGGCGGTGTCGGCCCCATGACCATTGCCATGCTGATGGCCAATACGTTAGCCTCCGCCTACCTTGCGGCCGGATTGAAACGGCCGTCCTTCTGACCCGCCAGAAAGCTGCAGCTTTGCCGAACCCCAGTGTTCCCTCAGAACGGCCGGTCATGACTGACCCCGTTCAAGGCGGCCGGCAGTTCGCATTCCTGCTGGTAGACAAGTTCTCCATGTTCTCGCTGGCTGCCGCGATCGATACGTTCCGGTCGGCGAACCGGTTGCTTGGCCGCGACTTCTACGGTTGGACCACGGTGTCGGCCGATGGCGATCCGGTGATGGCTTCCAATGGCCTGCCGCTCAAGATCGACTACGCCGTTGCCGACCTGCCGCCGGTCGATATCCTTTTCGTCTCGGTCGGGCTGACGACCGAATTCCCCGGCAAGAGCAAGGTGCTGGCGGCTTTGCGAAGCTGGGGCCGGCGCGGCAATGCGCTGGGTGCCCTGTCGGTCGGGTCCTACCTGCTGGCCGAGGCCGGCCAGCTCGAAGGCTATCGCTGCACCATCCATTGGGAAAACCGTGCCGGCTTCGTCGAGCGATTCCCCGACATCAACTGCACTGGCAACGTCTTCGAGATCGATCGCAAGCGCTACACCTGTGCCGGCGGCACCACTTCGATCGACCTGATGCTGGAGATCGTGCGCGGCGATTTCGGCTCGAACCTCGCCAATGGCGTCGCCAACCAGTTCCAGCACGAACGCATCCGCTCGGCCGGCGACCGTCAGCGCGTCGGACCCGAACGCGACCTGACCGGCAAGTCGGAGAAGCTCAGGCGCATCGTCGAACTGATGGCCGACCACCTCGACGAGCCGCTTTCGGCGGTACAGCTGGCCAAATCCGCCGGCCTTTCGGTGCGCCAGGTCGAGCGCCTGTTCCTGCGCCATCTCAGCGTCACGCCCGGCCGCTATTACATGCGGCTGCGGCTGGAGCGGGCGCGCGAACTGCTGCGCCAGACCAACATGCCGATCCTCGACGTGGCGATCGCGACGGGCTTCACCTCGCATTCCTACTTCGCCCAGAGCTATCGGCTGCAATTCGGCAGGCCGCCTTCGGAAGAACGCCGCACGACTTACTAAGCTGGTTTTCGTTTTCGTTGAGAGTTCGGCATTCGGCCCCGCGCATCGGGCCAGGGCTATGAATTCGGGTTAATGGGTTCTTTCGGAGCCTTCGCCGCGCGTAGGTTGACGGGTGCATCAAACGAAAAACCCGCCTATTGCGGCGGGTCACCGGCGCAAATCAGCACCATAGCCAAATATGTACCTTAGCTGAGGTCATGGTGTCAAGAAAAAATTCCTATTGCCGGGGAAAAGGCTGCCGACCCCGCCGAACTGGCCGCCGTCAGGACTTTTGTTAAGCTGGGTCCGCAGCCCTGCGCACCGGGCGCCCGGACTTGTGTCCCGGCGCCGCGTCAAATAGCTTGCCGCCCGGATCAGGGGCGGATTTAGGAGATTTCGATGGCGGGACTTGCACGGGGCGTCGCTGCGGCGATCCTCCTTTTGTCGATGACGACGTTCGGCTTCGCCGCAAACAAGGTCATCATCATTCTCGATGCCTCCGGCTCGATGTGGGCGCAGATCGACGGCAAGCCCAAGCTCGAAATCGCCCGCGAGTCGCTTCGAACCGTGCTTCAATCGGTCCCCACCGACGACGAGATCGGCTTCATGGCCTATGGCCACCGTGAAAAGGGCAGCTGCGACGACATCCAGCTGATCGTGCCGCCGCAGGCAGGTTCGGGCAGCGCCATTTCGGCCGCCGCCGACAGCCTGAAATTCCTCGGCAAGACGCCGCTGACGGCGGCGGTCAAACAGGCGGCCGAGGCGCTGAAATACACCGAGGACAAGGCGACCGTCGTGCTTATCACCGACGGGCTCGAAACATGCGGCGGCGACCCCTGCGCGCTTGGCAAGGAGCTCGAGGCATCCGGCGTCGACTTCACCGCCGATGTCGTCGGCTTCGGCCTCACCGCCGACGAGGGCAAGCAGATCGCCTGCCTCGCCGACAACACCGGCGGCAAATACATCCAGGCCTCCGACGAGAAGGCGCTGCAGGAGGCGCTTGCCGAGACCGTGGCAGCACCAGCGCCGGCTCCTGAACCGGCTCCGGCACCTGCGCCGGCACCCGCGCCCGAGCCGGCCAAACCGGACTTCAATTTCCTGCCGATAGCGGTGCTTGCCGAGGGCGGCGATTCCGTCACTGACGGCAACGCCTGGGAGATCTACAAGGCGAAACCCGACGGTACGCGCGGCGACTACGTCAGCACCGAATACGGCGCCTACAAGGCCAATCTGGAACCGGGCGACTATATCGTCGTGGCCAGCGACGGCCAGGCCAAGACCGAGCAGAAAGTCAAGATCGAGGCGGGCCAAGTCTACGCGCCTCTCTTCAACTTGAATGCCGGCACGCTCATCATCCATCCGCGACCGAGCGAGGGGGCAGATGTCGTCGATGGCGCGGCCATCGTCATCGATTATCCGGGTGCTGACATGCCCGCCACCTTCTATGGGACCACGAAAGCCGTGTTGCCGGCCGGCGACGAGAAAGTGACGGTCACGATCGGCCAGGGCGTGGCTACCGAAACGATTCCGCTGGCTGCCGGCAAGACCGTGGAAAAGGACATGATTGTCGGTGTCGGCCATGTCGTTGCCAATGCTTATTATGCTGCCGGCGGCGACAAGGCGGACGGTTCAGGCATCGGCTTCAAGGTGCTCAAGGCAAAAAAGAAGATCGATGGAACCAGGGACGAGGTGACCTATGCCTACGGACCCGACAGCAAATTCGATCTGCCGGCCGATGACTATGTCTTGATTGCGACGGTTGATCTCGCCGTTGTCGAGCAGCCGTTCACCGTCAAGGTCGGCGAATTTCAGGATCTGAAAATCGCAATGAATGCCGGCGTGCTGGCGATCACCGCGCCGGGAGCCTCGAAGATCGAGATTTTCGAGGCCAAAAAGGACATCAACGGCAACCGCAAGTCGCTTGGCTATGCATTCGACCAGAAGTACCAGGCAGCGATCCCGGCGGGCGACTATGCCGTCGTCTCGGAGAAATCCGACAACAGTTCGAAAGAAGGCAACGTGACGGTCAAAGCCGGCGAGCGAGCTGAGCTAACCGTGCAATAGAATCGTATGCACAACCGCAAGAGGGCGGCCAAGTGCCGCCCCTTTTCATGGGTTGCGCAGAACTGCCGTCAGGCCGTGCCGAAGGCGCTGGCGCCATGATCGGCGCGGCCGACCAGTTGCCGGAAGCCGGCAAACAGCTCGCGGCCGAACCCGAACTCGTTGCCGATGAGATCGGCATCCGCCGTCCGGCGCAGCGCGAAATCGCCGGCCGGCACCAGCACTTCCAGCGTGCCGGCATCGGCGTCGAGCCGGATGATGTCGCCTTCATGGATCCTGGCGATAGGACCCTCCTCGACCGCTTCCGGTGTGACATGGATCGCTGCCGGCACCTTGCCGGAGGCGCCCGACATGCGTCCGTCGGTGACCAGCGCCACGCGCTGGCCGCGGTCCTGCAGGATGCCGAGCACGGTGGTCAGCTTGTGCAGCTCCGGCATGCCATTGGCCTTCGGCCCCTGGAAGCGGATGACGGCGATGAAATCGCCGGTCAGCGTGCCTGCCTTGAACGCATCGTTCAGCCCTTGCTGGCTGTCGAAGACCCTGGCCGGCGCCTCGATGACACGCCGCTCCGGCTTCACCGCGGAAGTCTTGATGACGGCGTGGCCGAGATTGCCTGACAGCACCTTTAGGCCGCCGGTCGCCTGGAACGCCTTGTTGAAAGGCGCCAGCACCTTTTCGTCGCCGCTTGTCCGCGGCGAGGCTTCGCGCACCACGCCTCCGTCGGCGCCGAGCTTTGCCTCGACCGCATAAGGCCGCAGGCCTTCGCCCCACACCGTCTGCACATCCTCATGCAGGATGCCTTCGTCGAGCAGTTCGCGGATCAGGAAGCCGAGCCCGCCGGCGGCGTGGAAATGGTTCACGTCGGCGAGGCCGTTCGGATAGACCCGCGCCAGCAGCGGCACCGCTTCCGACAGGTCGGAAATATCCTGCCATGTGATGGCGATGCCGGCCGCCGCCGCCATGGCGATCAGGTGGATGGTGTGATTGGTCGAGCCGCCGGTGGCATGCAGGCCGACGACGCCGTTGACGATCGAGCGCTCGTCGATCATCCGCCCGACGGGCGTATAGGCGTTGCCAAGCGCAGTAATCGCCAGCGCCCGCTTGGTCGCCTCGCGGGTCAAAGCCTCGCGCAGCGGCGTGCCTGGATTGACGAAGGACGCGCCCGGCGTGTGCAGGCCCATGATCTCCATCAGCATCTGGTTGGAATTCGCCGTGCCGTAGAAGGTGCAGGTGCCCGGTCCATGGTAAGATTTGGACTCGGCCTCCAGCAGTTCGGCGCGTCCGGCCTTGCCCTCGGCGTAGAGCTGGCGGACCTTGGCCTTTTCGTCATTGGGCAGGCCTGATGTCATCGGTCCGGCCGGAATGAACACCGCCGGCAGATGGCCGAAGGTGAGGGCGGCGATCACCAGCCCCGGCACGATCTTGTCACAGACGCCGAGATAGACGGCGGCGTCGAACATGTTGTGCGACAGGCCGATCGCGGCGGCCATGGCTATGACATCGCGCGAAAACAGCGACAGCTCCATGCCGGGCTGGCCCTGGGTGACGCCGTCGCACATCGCCGGCACGCCGCCTGCCACCTGGGCGATGCCGCCGGCTTCGCGGGCTGCATCCTTGATCAGCGCGGGGAAGCTCTCGAACGGCTGATGCGCCGACAGCATGTCGTTATAGGAGGTGATGATGCCGAGGTTCGGCACCTTGTCGGCGCCCAGCGCGAGCTTTTCCGAAGGGCTGCACACCGCAAAGCCGTGAGCGAGGTTGCCGCACGACAAAACGGCCCGGTTGGCGGCGCGGTTCGACGCCTCGGCGATGCGGCTGAGATAACGCTCGCGGCCGGGCTTAGAGCGCTGGCGGATGCGTTCGGTGATGGCTTCGATGTCGCGTCTGGCGGTCATGGTATCGGTCCTTTCAGGCGAGGTCCCGGAAACATCCTCCCGCCGTTTGCCGGGCCCGGTGTAAATCGAGAATCAGGGTGCCCAGAAAACCTCTACGGGCTTTTGCGCTGCGTCGAGCACGGCGCGGATTGGCTTTCGCGGCCCGGGCGCCACCGCGCCGTCGAAGGCGATACGCTTGTCCTCACCCTCGATGTGCAGCGCGATGAAGCCGGCTTCGACGATGCGGGCCAGCGACAGGGTCAGCCGCGGCTCGCCCGCACTTGCCGCATGAACCGGCAGCACGATCCTGTCGGAAGACGGGTCGAGCAGCGTTGCCAGGTCGACGGCATCGGGAAAGAACGAGGCGGTGTGGCCGTCCGGCCCCATGCCGAGCACAACGACATCGAGCGGCCAGGGCAAGGATCGGAGCGCTGCATCGTCGGACGAGGCCGCATCCTCGATGCTGGTGGCTTCGTGATAGAGCGGCACGAAACGAGCCGCCTTGGCCGCGTTCTGCAACAGATTGGCGGCCACCAGCCCGGCATTGGAGCGTGGCGAGGAGGCCGGCACGAAACGCTCGTCGACCAGCGTCACGATCACCTTGTCCCAGGCGATGGGTATCGCTGAAAGGGCGGCGAAGAATTTTGCCGGCGTGGTGCCGCCGGAGACGGCGAGCAACCCCGTGCCGCGCTCGGCGATCGCCTTGGTCAGTCTGCCTGCAACATGGCCGGCCAGGGCTGCCGCCAGTTCCTGGCGCCCGCTGAAGCCGTTCCAGCTGTAGGCGGCGCTGTTCAATTGCTCTCGTGCCATGTCCGCCCGTCACGTTCGATCAGCGCTATCGAGGCCGATGGACCCCAGGTGCCCGCCGTGTAGCCCTGCGCCTCCTGCCTGGCACTTTCCCAGGCATTCTGGATCGGGTCGATCCATTTCCACGCCGCCTCGACTTCGTCACGGCGCATGAACAGGGTCTGGTTGCCACGGATGACGTCCATGATCAGCCGCTCATAGGCGTCCGGTGCGCGGCCGTCGAAGGACTGCGCGAAACTCATGTCGAGCGAAATCTGGCGCAGCCGCATGCCGCCCGGGCCCGGATCCTTGATCATGATGAACTGCTTGACGCCTTCGTCCGGCTGCAGCCGGATGACAAGCTGGTTGGCGAAGATCGGTCCGGCGCTGTCGCCGAAGATCGAATGCGGGATCGGCTTGAATTCGATGACGATTTCCGAAACCCGCGTCGCCAGCCGTTTGCCGGTACGCAGATAGAACGGAACGCCCGACCAGCGCCAATTGCCGATCTCGGCCTTGATGGCGACGAAGGTCTCGGTGTTGCTGTCCTTGCCGAGTTCCTCGACATAGCCTTTCACCGGTCCGCCGGCCGAAGCCCCGGCGCGATACTGCCCGCGCACGGTGTGCTTCGGCGCTTCGTTGCCGTTGATGCGCTTCAGTGCCCGCAGCACCTTCAGCTTTTCGTCGCGAACGGCGTCGGCATCCATCGACGACGGCGCTTCCATGGCGACGAGGCACAAGAGCTGCAGCATATGGTTCTGCACCATGTCGCGCAGCGCGCCGGCCTTGTCGTAATAGGTGACGCGGTCCTCCAGGCCGACGGTCTCGGCCACGGTGATCTGGACATGGTCGATATGGGCTGAATTCCACAACGGTTCGTAGAGCGCGTTGGCAAAGCGCAGCGCCATCAGGTTCTGCACCGTCTCCTTGCCGAGATAATGGTCGATGCGGAAGATCTGGCTTTCGTGGAAGTCGTCGCCGACCAGGTCGTTGAGCTTGCGTGCCGAATCGAGATCGCGGCCGATCGGCTTTTCCAGCACGATGCGCGAGTTCGGCGTGATCAGATTGTGCTCTTTCAGCTTGTGCGAGATGTCGCCGAACAGCGCCGGCGCCACCGCCAGGTAGAAGGCGCGGATGCGGTCGCTGTCGCCGATCGCCTTCTTGAGCTTGTCGAAGCCGGCGCCGCTCGTCGCATCGGCGGAGACGTAGGACAGCCGCGCCAGAAAGGTCTTCAGTTCCTTGGCGTCGATGTCGGCCGGTTTGACGTGGTCCGAGATCGCCTGCTTGGCGAAGGCCTGGAATTCTTCGTCGCTCATCTTCGAGCGCGAGGTGCCGATGATGCGTGTCGGCTCCGAAAACTGATGGTCGCGCTGGCGATAATAGAGCGACGGCAGAAGCTTGCGCTCCGACAGATCGCCGGTGCCGCCGAAAATGATGAAGTCGAAAGGATCGACGGGGATGATCTGGCTGGTCATGGTCTGTCCGCTCTGACGCCGGTCGCTGTGACGCGGCTGATATAATCTAATCGATTTAAATTTTCCAGTGCCATGGTGTCACATCTGGGTGTATGCGCCTGCCCCTTGACAGTCCGATGACCCAGAGGCTTGTCGACAGGCGCGGCACCGGAAGCCTTCGCAGTTGCAGCATAGAGCGGGATCGACGCGAAAGCCAAAGGAGAAATCGGCGATGGCCGCACATCTTTCGAGCAATCCGGCCAGAAGCCACGGGTTCGCGCGGATGTGCGCTATCGGCGCGCCGGTTGATCGTCATCAATCATGAGCGGGAAAAACATGCGTCTGGAAAACAAGGTTGCCGTCATCACCGGTGCTGCGTCCGGTTTTGGCGAGGGCATCGCCAGGCGCTTTGCGCAGGAGGGTGCCAGGGTCGTTGTCGCCGATCTCAACGCCAAGGACGCGGAGCGCGTCGCCGGCGAGATCGGCGAAGCGGCGATCTGGACCCAGACCGATGTCTCGCTGCGCTCCGAATTCGACGAGATGATCTATGCCGCCAAAAGCGCATTCGGCCGCATCGACATCATGGTCAACAATGCCGGCTACACCCATCGCAACGGCGACATGCTCAATGTCGACGAGGAGACCTTCGACCTGATAACCGCCGTCAACATGAAGGCGATCTATCACGCGGCACTCGCCGTGGTGCCGATCATGGAGCGGCAGGGCGGCGGCGTCATCCTGACCACGGCCTCCACCGCGGGTCTGCGGCCGCGCCCCGGCCTCACCTGGTACAATGCGTCGAAAGGCTGGGCGATCACCGCCACCAAATCGATGGCGGTGGAACTGGCGCCGAAGAACATCCGCGTCAACTGCCTCTGCCCGGTTGCCGGCGAGACCGGCATGCTGGAGAAATTCATGGGCGCCGACACACCCGAAATCCGCGAGAAGTTCCGCGCATCGATCCCGCTCGGCCGGCTCTCGACGCCGCTCGACATCGCCAACGCCGCACTCTGGCTGGCCTCGGACGAAGCCGCCTTCATCACCGGCGTGGCGCTGGAGGTCGACGGCGGCCGCTGCATCTGAACGCCTGGGTAGCAGGCCAGGATCTCATCCGCTGCAATACCAGGACAAGCGCAATCTCACGGCAATCGAGGATCAACCCCGCCAACAATGAGACCTACACCTATACGGCCAACGGCTTCATCGAGAATGCCGATGGGCCGTGGGGCAGCCTCACCTATACGATCGACGGTGTCGGCAACATCACCCAGCGCACCGTAACCATTGGTGGCGTCACCTCTATCGATACCTACAGCCTTCAGGGCGGCTCCAGCCGGCTGACCGGCATCCTCACCGGCGGCGCACCGAGCCGCGGCTTCCAGTCGGACCTTGCCGGCAACGTCACGCAGGACGCGACCGTCTCGCCGGAGCTCACCAAGACCTACAGCTACAATGCCGCCGGCCAGCTTTCGGCGGCCACCGTGAACAGTACGGCGGCAGGCAGCTACATCTACGATTATCTGTCGCGGCTGGTGTCTCGCACCATCGCGGCCTCGTCCACCTTGCATATGGTGCACGACCTCGACGGCAATGTGATCGCCGAATACGATGCGTCCGGCGCGCTGATCACCGAATACGTCTGGGTCGAAGGCAGGCCGCTGGCGATGGTCGCCGACGCCGGCACGACGCCGGTACTCTATTACGTGCTGACCGACCAGCTCAAGCGGCCGGTCATGATGACCGACCAGGGTCGCAATGTCGTCTGGCAGGCGAGCTATCTGCCCTTCGGCGAGGTACGTAGCATCAGCGGCACCGCGACGCTCAACCAACGCTTCCCCGGCCAGTGGTTCCAGATGGAAACGGGGCTGGCCTACAATTGGCACCGCCATTATGATGCTTCCATCGGGCGCTATCTGCAGCCCGATCCGCTCGGTATGCCGAATGGGCCGTCAAGGTGGGCGTATGTCGGCAACAGCCCGCTGATGAAGGTGGATCCGAGCGGGTTGTATTGGGTTCCAGGTCCAGGAGGGAATCGATGGTGGTGTTGGGGTGGCAATCCCTTGGACTGCGTTTTACGTCCCCCCCCGCAGCCAGGGCCACAATCTTGCCCGATGTCGTCGGAACGGCGTACGACGCCTCCGCCTCCGCCGCCAGCTGGGCCGCCGGATGACGACCCTTGTGAGGAACAGCTTGCCGCTGATGAGGCACAGTGCCAATTGCTATCCTCGGGCGTGGTGGCGGGCGCACAACCAAAGCTGGTAGAAATTGGTATGCAGCTTGTATGGCAATAGCCAGTGAAAGATATGCCGCTTGTAGGGCAGGGAAACCCTTGCCGCCGTTTCCAATATGGAAAATGTAGCTATGAAATTTCTATTTCGGGAGAGGCTGGAAGTTTTGAACTCAGATGATTTATTTGAGTTTGGAATAACAAAAATCAATAAAAATAAAAGCGAAGGAGATTTATATGAAACAGAGGCAATCTTCATAAGAAACGGAAAAGTAACATCAAGAATAAAGTTGACTGGATTGAGTGAATTTAAGGTTATAATGAGCTCGTTATCCTATTTTGGGTCAAAATTAAGGGGAATAGCAAAAGACGAATCGATTACTTTTGATTTTAATGGATTAACATTTGACCAATATATACCAATAAACAAAAATTTAAGGTTGATTTGGGATGAATGATTTAAAGAAGAGATAAACAACGATTGTAGGGAATTGCGGTGACAGTGCACTTTTATTCTCGATGGTGGACTGTGGTCGAAGAAAATCCCCGATGATTCATCGGCCTCTTGCGAGTGCCAATCCGCCGGCTTCGCCCTCGTCGCTGTCCTTGTCTTCCTCCTCATCGTCTCCGCCATCACCTCGACCTTTGCCTTGACCGCCTGGACGCGGCTCAAGATCGCTTCGAATGAGACCGAAAGCCAGCGGTTCGGCCTGCTCGCCGAAGGCCTGACCAACGTGCTGGCCGCGCGCCTGTCGAGCGCCGGGCCGGACATCGGGTTGCCGCTCAATTTCGAGCCAGTCTCCTGCGTGGTCGGCAATCTGACCGTCGTGACGCGGCTGCAGGGGCATTCGGGCCTGATCGATCTTAACGCCGCCGATCACACTCTGCTTGTCCAGGGTTTCGCCTCGCTCGGTGTCGATCCGGAGATGTCCAACTGGCTTGCGATCGCGGTCGAATATTCGCGCAGCGGCGCCAGCATCTTTGCCGCGGTGGCCACGCAAAAGGTCGAAGTCGTGGGTGGTTTCAAGCATGCACCGTTCGAATCCGTCGCTGAGCTGCAGGACTTTTCCAGGCTGCGCTCGATCTCCTTGCCTGATCTCTACAGCACATTCACGGTCAATTCGCGGCGCGGCGATCTGGTCGTAAGTCGAGCCGGCCCCACGCTGGCCAACTTCGTCAAGGCCGGAACATCGGCAGGTGCAAAGATACCCGAGCAGGCCTTCACGATCGAGGTTTCCGTCAGCCGGCGAGGGTCGGCAATCGTCGGTTCCGCCGGCTATGTCTTCGAAAGCCGTTCGGGCGATCAAGCAAGCCTGCTCCGCACTGCAGCGGTTTTGGGAACGATAGGCGCCAAGACAAGGGGCGTGCCTCACCCAAGGCGGTAGACGTCAGGCGCCGGTCTTGATGTAGCTCTTGTAGATCCAGCCGGTCTTGCCGTTGTAGGTGATCTGGCACCATTTCTTGCAGCTCATCACCTGCACCGAGGTTTTGGCTGGCACCGTACCGATGGCGGCGGCATTTTTCTTCGGGCCGCTTCGCATGGTCACGGCCCTCAGGATGCGTCCTGTTCCGGCGGCTGCGGCTTTCCTTGGCTTCGCCTTGGCCTGGCTGTCATCACCTTCTGCCGCTGGCTCTTGAGCCGGCACTTGCGGTTGCACCTCGGGAATGGCGGCGGTTTGTGCGCCGTCGGGATGGTTGCCCGCGGTTGCGCCGGGCGCGGCTACCTTGGCAAGTTCGGTGGCGGCATCGGTATCGGCTGCCGGCTGCGCGAATGCCGCCGTTTGCTTGTCGGGTGCCTTGTCCGCCACCTGGCTGGGAGCAGTCGAATCGGACGCGGATGCGGCCTTCAGCTGGGAACCGGTCCAGCGTGGGTCATTGGCGGCGAGTGCGGGAATGTTGTCTTGCGCGGCCGCCACAGTTGTTGGAATTGCGTCGGACTTGCGCGCCTGCGGTACGGCTGCCGCAGCGACCGCGGCCCCAACCGGGGTTATTTTCGTCGTCTTCACCGGAACCGTTGGAA
>NZ_RZQE01000155.1:0-11922 GCF_004022955.1 Mesorhizobium sp. M7A.F.Ca.US.002.01.1.1
GGCTGGTCGCGCGCGAAATGCCGGATCCGCTCGGCACCGAGTTCGGCATCGTCTCCGATGAGATCACTTTCGGTCTCAGCATCGAGCAGGCTGTGCGAAAGCTTTCGCAGCGTGTCGGCTTCGAGGGTCTTCAGTTGCTGTCGGTATCCCTGTCGATCCAGGCCAAGACCGGCGGTAATTTGACCGAAATCTTGTCCAACCTATCCTCGGTACTGCGAGAAAGGCAAAAGCTTCGAATGAAAATTCGGGCGCTTTCCGCTGAAGGGCGCGTGTCGGCCTGGATTATATCACTGTTTCCGCTCGTCATGTTCTTGATCCTTCAACTTCTTGCTCCCTCCTATTATGGAGGCGTGTGGCACGATCAGCTCATTTTCCCAGTCTTCACCGTATTCGGGGTGTGGGCTTTGTTGGGGGATTTCATCATGTATCGAATGGTTAATTTTGATTTCTAACAGGGGCGACGAATAAAATTGTTTTCGAATATTCAGGATCTGGGTTTCTTGGTATCTATCGTCGTGTTTGCGGCGGCGGCATCTTTTTTCCTGTTCGGTGCGCTCGTCTTCCTGCCGGCTCTGCAAACACGAAAGCTCGTCGCGCAGAGCCTGATGGGCGAAGGAATTACAGACCGCCGGTCAATGCTTGGACAGGACGTGCTTGCCAAGCTTGCGGCACAACGGCCAGTCGACGCCTACTTCAAGTCGATCGAAAAGGAGCGCGATGAGCCGAATGCTTTGGAGGCGAAGCTCTTTCGTGCCGGCTTTTACAAATCAAGTGCACCGCTGGTTTACACCCTGTCCCGTCTGGTTGCAGTCTGCATTGGGTTTTTGGCCATCTATGCCCTGCTGTCGCGGGTCCTTCCACCACAGCTGCCTGGTTTCATAACTTTTGCCGGCTCTGCTTTGTTCGGCCTGGCCTGCATGGTGATTCCGAGCATCATGCTCGATCGCTTCGAGAATGGTCAGAAACGAATCTATCGCCGTGCCTTTCCCGACTTCATGGACATGATGATCACATGCGCCGATGCAGGCATGAGCCTTGAGGCGGCGGTCGAACGTGTGAGTCACGAAATGGCTGCCACCCACAAGTGGCTGGGGATCCAACTGTCTATCATGAATTTGCAACTGCGCGCCGGCAAGCCGTTGCGGGAGGCGTTACGGGAACTCGCCGATCGCATAGGCCTTGAGGAGGCGCGGGCACTAGCGGTGCTGTTCCGGCAATCGGAAGAACTCGGCACCAGCCTCACCGATGCCTTGCGTGTTTATAGCGCCGAAATGCGCAGTCAGAGAATTCTGAGTGCCGAGGAGCGCGCCAATTCACTCCCGGTCAAGATGATGATTCCGTTGGGTCTCTGTATATTCCCAGTCGTGATGGTGGTGATCATGTTGCCGGTCATCATTCGCATGAGAGGCGTTTTCTTCTAGTTTAGTATATCATTTGGCCCTAATGTGAGTCGGGGGCCCAGGGGACGGACGTATGAAGAGGGTTATCGCGGCCGCGGCCTGTCTGCTCATGGCGGTGCTTGCCGGTTGCCAGACGGCGGACACAACCGACGGTGTCGTGCGCACCAACGAGCCGTCGAAGGGCGACGTGACGTCTTTTGGCGATGCTTTCGACGGGCTGAAAACGGTCAGCGACGTCGAATACTATGCCTCGGACCAGGCGGTCGCCGAAGCCAAGAACCAGTTCCGTGCCGAAAATTACGGCAATGCCGGCGCGCTGTTCTTCAAGGCGACGCAACTGGCACCCAATGACGGCAACGCCTGGATGGGGCTGGCCGCCTGCACCGACCGGATCCACCGTTTCGACCTGTCCGACCGCGCCTATGCCAGGGCCTTCAAGCTGGGCGGCGCGACGCCCGAATATTACAACAATGTCGGCTATTCCTACCTGCTGCGCGGCAAGTTACAGGATGCCCGCTCGAACTTCCTCAAGGCTTACGAGCTGGCGCCCAACGACCCGACCGTCGCCAACAATCTGAAGCTTTTGTCGTCAAGCGTGCAGAACGTCGAGCGCTAGCATGTTGCTTGCCGAAGCGCTGCTGCTGAAGGTGCTCGCAATCCCTCTGCTGGCCAGGATTGCCTGGCTCGATTTCACCACCCAGAAAATTTCCAATCGCGACGTGCTGCTGCTGCTCTGTCTGGGCGCCGGGGGCCTGCTGTTGCTGTCGCTCCAATCCGGGTCGTGGTGGGACATGGGACTGAGCACCAGTGCGGGGCTTCTGTTGTTCGTCGCGCTCTTGCCCTTCTGGGCCTTGCGCAAGATCGGCGCCGGCGATGTCAAGCTGATAGCAGTCGTGCCCTTCCTGATCAGCGGCAGCGGTCTCGCGGTGTTTTCGGTGCTGCTCCTGGTTTTCGCCTTGGCCACTGCCGCGATCGTGAAAAACCCATTCCTGCTGCCGGCGGGCGCTTTTCGGCTCATCGTCCAGCATCTGGACCGCAAGGGGGTGGTGCCGTTCGGCGTGCCGACCTCGCTGGCCGCGATCTGTACGCTGGCGTTCCTGATCTACAAGAGCTTGATCCTGGCGAGCAGTTCTGGGATCCTCAATCAGCTCAACTGACCTCGACAGTTCGCGCGGCTGAACGCGCTGCGATCGACACTTCCCCGAAGCCTTCGCCGGCGCGTTGGCTGACGGAACAAACGAAAAACCCGCCTGTGCGGCGGGTCACTGGCGCAAATCAGCACCATGGACAAAAATGTACCATAGCTGAGTGCAGGGAGTCAAGAAAAAATTCCTATCAGGTTGATGGCTAGATAAACAATCACAGGGAGAAGGCAGCATGGCACTTCACCTTTCGGCGGATGCTCCGGTCTCGGTCGCGGCGCCTCCACAGAAATATCTGTTCGGTCCGTTCATCGATTTTTTCATGCTCGGCGGGAGCGCGTTCCTGATCCTGCCGATCCTGTTCTTTGTGCCTCTTAGATACGAGGGCGTTGTGGCGGCGGTAATGCTCTTGCTCGCCAATCTGATAAACCATCCACATTTTGCCCACTCGTATCAGATTTTCTATCGCGATTTCGGGCGCAAGGTGCGCGGCGACGGATATGACAGGAATCTCCAGATCCGCTACATCATCGCGGGCATTGCCGTCCCAATGATCATGGTCGCTTTCTTCGCCTATGGCTCCGTAACCGGCAACGCCCGCCTGCTGGGATATGCCACCAACGCGATGGGCTTTTTCGTCGGCTGGCACTACGTCAAGCAAGGCTATGGCATGCTGATGGTGGACGCGGTGCTGAAGCGCAAATTCTTCAGCGATCAGGACAAGAAAGCGCTGCTGTTCAACGGATATGCCGTGTGGCTGTTCGCCTGGCTCCAGACAAACGCGGTGATCACCGAAAGGCAGTTCTGGGGCCTGGACTACTACACATTCGCTGTCCCGCCCTGGCTCCTCAACATCGCGCTCGCGGTCGCCGCTGCCTCCTCGGCGGCCACCGCCGTGATGTTCGTCAATCGCTGGCGCAAACATGGCGGCGCTCTGCCGTATAACGGTGTCGTCGCTTACGTCACGACCCTCTATGCCTGGATTCTGTTCGTGAGATTGAACCCGCTTTGGCTGCTCGTGGTACCGGCGCTCCATTCGTTGCAGTATTTGGCGGTGGTCTGGCGTTACCAGACCAACGTCGAGCGCGACCGCGTGGATGCCGTCAAGGATCCGGAATTCAGGGTGCTGTCCATTCTTGGGCCGATGTACAGGCTGCGGGTGCTGATATTCATCATCGCTGGCACAATTCTCGGTGCTCTCGGTTTCTGGCTCGTGCCGATGGCGCTGAGTGCCCTGGTTCCCTACGACAAACAGGTGCTCGGCTCGTCGCTTTTCCTCTTCATCGCGTGGATATTCATCAACGTGCACCACTACTTCCTGGACAATGTGATGTGGCGTCGCGGCAACCCGGAAGTCTCGAAATATCTGTTCCGCTAACCCTCAGTCCGTTGGATGTTCAGTCCCGCAGGAGATCGAACATCAGCTTGAAGAAGCGGTCCGCGTCGACCTCATGGGCGATGCGGGCATTGTCCTTTTCACCGCGCTCGCCCCAGTAGTCGGCGATGGTCGCGCCGAAGGCGTAGGTGCCGGACAGATCGACTCCGATATGGGCAGGGCGCGTGCGCACCAATGTCGGGTCGATGGCCAGCGCCAGCGCCAGCGGATCGTGCATGGCGCCGCCGACGCCCATCGAGTTGCGGTGCAGCTTCTCGTAGAACAGCAGCCAGTCGTTGACGAGCCGGCCGAGCGGCGTGTCGATGGTGGCGAGTTCGGCATATTGCGGCGCCTCGATCAGCACCTGCATGGTGACGTCGAGGCCGACCATCAGGATCGGCACGCCGCTGTCCAGCACGATCTTCAGCGCTTCGGGATCGCAGAACGCGTTGAATTCGGTCGGCGTGATGATCTCGCTCTTGCGGTAGAACACGCCGCCCATCCAGATCAGCTCCTTGATCTTGGGCAGCACGTCGCGATGCTTGAGGATCATCAGGCCGATATTGCTGAGCGGGCCGGTGGCGACGACCAGGATCGGTTCGGGCGCGGCGCGCAGCCTGTCGGCCAGGAAATCGACGGCATGCCGGTCAACCGGCTTGATCGTCGCCTGCGGCAGGTAGGGCGAGCCCTCGAGCCCGCTCGGGCCATCGGCGGTGCCGAGCACCAGCGGGCGCGCCAGCGGGCGGTGACAGCCCTGCGCGACAGGCACGTCGCCGGCGCCGATATACTCCAGGATGCGCAAGGCATTGGCGGTCGTCTTCTCGACTTCCGCATTGCCGCAGGTCGTGGTGACGCCGATGAGTTCGATGGCCGGCGAGCGATGCGCCATGACCAGCGCAATGGCGTCGTCGTGGCCGGGGTCGCAGTCGAACAGGATAGGAATTGGCTTGGTCATCATGTCGTCTTTCACGCCGCCCGCTCGTAGCGCACTATGGTTTTCTTGAAGCCGTCGAGGAAACGCCGGCCGTCCAGGCCGGTGCAGATGCGGGTGGTCTTGGGCCCGCCGCCGGGCAGCAGTTGCCGGCCGCGATAGGCGACGGTCTGGCCGCGCGCCAGCCTGCCGTCGAGCACGACGTCGGCGAACAGCGGCTCGGTCATCGTCGCCAGGCCGGGATCGAAAGCCAGCGCCACGGTGATCACGTCATCCATCGGGAACCCGACGAGGTCGAAGAATTCGCGCCAGATGTCGATGTAGATCGGGAAGCTGTCGGCGATCATCTCAAGGACGGGATTGTCCCTGGCGACGGCCTGCATGTCGGCGATGTCGTCGCGCGTCAGCATCGAGTCGGCGACGCGGTTGTCCTCGCAGATGTCGAGGGGGACGAGGATCTTCTCGACATCGGCGTTGAGCACGATGCGCGAAGCCTCCGGATCGGCCCAGATGTTGTACTCCGACAGGGGTGTGATGTTGCCCGGCGTCTGGAAATTGCCGCCGAGCACGATCAGCCGCTTGAGTGCACCGGTCAGTCCCGGCTCCTGCAACAGCGCCATCGCCGTGTTGGTCAGCGGGCCGGTCGTCACCAGCGTGATCTCGCCCGGATTGGCCATGACCGTCTCGATGATGAAATCGACCGCATGTCCCGACGTGGCCTGCCGCACCGGCGTCGGCGCCGGCGGGTTGAACTTCTTCAGGCGATCGCCGAAACGGGCGACAAGCCGTTTTTCGAAATGCACCGGCGCCTCCATGTCGGCCTTGGCGTTGCCGACGATCGGCCGCCACGCGCCGGCGTGAACCGGGATATCGTTACGCCCGGCGAGCGTCAGCGTGTTGAGGACGACGTTGGTGACCTGTTCGATCGGGCCGGCCGCACCGGTCACGGTGGTGACACCCTCGAGCCGGAGTTTGGGATTGACCGCTGCAAACAGCACGGCGAGAATATCGTCGCCGGCTGAATCCACGTCGAGGATTATGCGTTCCATAAAGGCTTCCTTCACTGGGGATTTTTGCCGCCGGGTTCGGTGTTCCTGTCTACCGACAGCAGTTTCCGCATCGATTCCAGCGTCTCCGCGATGATCCTCGGGCGCGCCCGGTAGGACAGCGCGAACAATGCGATCAGCGCGACGACATAGGGGACGGTGAGAACCAGGTAGGACGGATAGCCAAACGTCTGCAGGCGCAACGAAAAGGCATCGGCGAAGCCGAACAGCAGGCAGCCGGCCAGCACCTTCAGCGGATCGCCGTTGGAAAAGATCAGGATCGCCACCGCCATGAAACCACGGCCCGACGACATGTTTTCGGTGAACATGGTGATGTAGCCGAGGGACAGATGCGCGCCGGCGAGGCCCGCCAGCAATCCGCACAGCAGGGATGCGATGTAGCGGACGCGGGTGATCGAGATGCCAAGCGCCTCGGCGGCTTCCGGCTTTTCGCCGACGACGCGGATATAGAGGCCGAGCCGCGTCCGGTTGTAGCAGACGACCAGCAGCGGCACGGCGATGAAGGCGGCATAGACGAGCGGCGTGAAACCGGAGATCAGCGGCGCCCAGGAGCCGAGAAGGTCGCGGGCGCCGGGCAGCTGGACTTTCGGCAGGCCGACGATGCCGTGACCGACGATCGAACCGCGCGTGCCGAAGATCGCTTTCATCAGCGAGATCGTCATGCCGCCGGCCAGGATGTTGAGCGCCAGCCCGACGACAACTTCATTGGCCTTGAAGCTCACCACCAGGACAGCAAAAACCAGGGCGAAGACGAGCGCCGCCGCAACGCCGCAGGCGACGCCCGCCAGTGCGGAACCGGTCCAGATCGACCGAGGACGGCGAAGAAGGCGCCGACCAGCATCTGCCCCTCGAGGCCGATGTTGAAGATGCCGGCCTTGGTGGTGAACGAGCCGCCAAGCGCGACCAGAAGGATGGGCGCGGTGGTGCGAAGCGTCGCAGCGATCAGCGCGACGTTGATGAGCTTGTCTAGAATTTCCATCGCCGCTCCCCTGCCTGGCTGTCGCCGCGCTTTCTCACCAGCACCTGGGCCGACACGCTGAGGATGATCAGCGCCTGGATCACGGTGATGATTTCGCGCGACGCGCTGGTGTCGACCTCGAGCAGCAGCGATCCGTTGCGCAGGGCACCGAAGAACAGTGCGGTGAAGATGGTGGCGACCGGCGAGCCATTGGCGAGCAGGGCGGCGATCAGCCCGTCGAAGCCGAAACCGGGGGCAAATCCTTCCATGAAGCGGTGATGGACGCCGAGCGTCTCGACGCCGCCGGCCAGCCCGCCGACGGCCCCTGAAAGCAGCAGGACCAGGAAACCCTGCCGTTTCACGTTGACGCCGCCATATTCGGCGAATTTCGGCGCCGAGCCGACCATCGTGACGCCGTAACCCCATTTGGTGTAGCGGAAGACAAGGGCCGCGCCGACCGCCAGCACCAGGCCAATGACCAGGCCCCAGTTCAACCGCGAGAAGGCGAAGATCTCCGGCAGATAGGATGTCGCCAGGATCGGCGGCGTCTCCGACCAGCCGCCCGGCCGCTTGAACAGGAAGATGGTGAAGTAGGATGTGAGCAGCACCGCCACGTAGTTCGACAGGATCGTCGAGACGACCTCGTTGGTGTTGTAGCGGGCGCGGAAATAGGCGGGGATGGCGACCCAGGCCGCGCCCGCCACGACCGCCAGCGCCAGTGCTGCCAGTGTGTGGATGCCCGCGGGCAGGGGCATGGCAAAGCCGACCCAGGCGGCGGCGAAGCCGCCGAGGAACAGCTGGCCCTCGATGCCGACGTTGAACATGCCGCCGCGCAAGCCGATGCAGGCCGCGACACCGCAGATCAGGATCGGCGTCGTCTGCAGCAAGGTCCCGGCAATCTTCTCCTGATCGCCGAAGGCGCCGCGCAACAGTGTCATGAACACACGCACCGGGCTTTCGCCGACCATGAGGATGATGATCGCGCCCATCAGCAGTGCCACGCCGATGGCGATGACCTGGCCGGAAACGGCACGCAAATGGTCTTTCATGATGCGGTCTCCGCGGGGAATTCCGGCGCGGCCACGCCTGCCATCATCATGCCGATGCGCTCCTCGTCGGCGTCATCGCCAGAAACCTCGCCCATGATCCGCCCGTTGAACATCACCAGGATGCGGTCGGCAAGGGCGGCCAGTTCGTCGAGTTGCACGGAAATCAGCAGGATCGCGCGGCCGGCGGCGCGCTGTCGCATGATCTCGTCATGAATGGCCTCCTGGGCGCCGATGTCGACGCCGCGCGTCGGCTGGTCGATCAGCAGGAAATCGGCGCCATTGGTGAATTCGCGTGCCAGAACGACCTTCTGGATGTTTCCGCCCGAAAGCCGCTTGACCGCATCGCCCGGTCCGCGCGCGCGAATATCGAAGCTCTTGATCAGCGTTTCGGCGTTTTGATTTATGGCATTCCAGTTGAGCATGCCGCCACGACTCCATGGTGCGCGATGCTGGCGGCCCATCAGGGTGTTGGCCGCTATCGAAGCGTTGCGATCGACCCCGCGTACCATGCGGTCGCCTGGAACATGGGCGAGGCCTGCCTGGCGGATCGCGGCGGGCGAGAGATCGGTGAGATTCTGGCCCTTCAGCCAGGCCCCGCCATGGCTTGCCGGCCGCAGGCCCGAAAGCACTTCCGCCAGCTCCGTCTGTCCATTGCCGGCCACACCCGCGATCCCCACCACCTCGCCGGAGCGGACCGTGAAACTGGCAAAGCGAAGGGCTGGCAGCAGGCGATCGTCGCGCGCCCACAGATCCTTCACTTCGAGCACCACGTCGCCGTGCAGCGAAGCGCGCGGCCGGCGGTCGAAGCTCACTTCGCGGCCGACCATCATGTGCACCAACTCGTCCTTGCTGAGCTCGGCCGTCGGCCTGGTCGCCACCTTCCTGCCGTTGCGCAGCACCGTCACCGTGTCGGACACTTCCATCACTTCTTCCAGGTGGTGCGAAATGAAGATCACCGTCATGCCCTCGGCCACGAAGCTGCGCAGCGTCTGGAACAGTTCACGGCTCTCCTGCGGCGTCAGCACGGCGGTCGGTTCATCGAGGATGATGGTGCGCGCGCCGCGCACCAGGACCTTCAGGATTTCGATGCGCTGTTCTATGCCGACCGAGAGCAGCCCGACGCGCTCGGTCGGATCGACCTGCAGGCCGAAGCGCTTCGACAGGTCGCGCGTTCGCGCCACCTGCGCAGCGTGGTCGATCAGTCCATGGCGACGGATTTCCATGCCGAGAAAGACGTTGTCGGCAACCGAGAGCGAGGGAACCAGCTTGAAATGCTGGTGAACCATGCCGAGGCCGGCCTTTATCGCCATGGACGGGTCGGCGATCACGATCTCTTCACCGTTCAGCCGGATCGAGCCTTCGTCCGGCTGCAAGAGGCCGAACAGGATGTTCATCAGCGTCGTCTTGCCGGCACCGTTCTCGCCGATGATGGCGTGGATCTCGCCGCGGCGGACCGCAAGGTCGATGCCGTCATTGGCGACGAATGCGCCAAAACGCTTGGTGATGCCAGTCAACTCGACGGCCATCGCGGCATTGCTGTGGAGGGTCGGCGACCCCGGCGTGTTCGACAACATGGCTCTCGCAGATTGGACACTGATCCGCCGCGGCAAGCCGCGGCGGATCAGTCTAGCGCTTTCTTGGGAGGGAGGCGCTGGTGTTGGCTTATTTCGCCTTGGCGATCACGATCTTGCCGTCGACGATGCCCTTTTTGATCTCGTCGAGCTTGGCGGTCATCTCTGCCGGGATCTTGACGGCGATGTCATCGCAGACCTTGACTTCGACACCGCCCGAGGCGAGGTCGAAAGTGCGGGTGCCGGCGGTGATCTTGCGGCCCTCGACCTCGTCCTTGATCAGCGTATAGACGGCGATGTCGCCGCGCTTCAGCATGCTGGCGAGCACATTTCCGGGGGCCGAGCCGCACATGTCGATGTCGACGCCGATCGAATATTTGTCGACCGCGGCACTTGCCTGCATCACGCCTTCACCCGTCGGGCCGGCGACGTTGTAGACAATGTCGGAGCCTTGGCCGTAAAGCGCCTGGGCAAGTTCGCTTCCCTTGGCCGGGTCGTCGAAGGTTCCGGCGAAGACGGAGTTCACCTTGACGTCGGGCGCGGCATATTTGGCGCCTTGCTCGTAGCCGCCCAGGAAGTTGCGGATCACCGGGATATCGCGGCCGCCGACAAAGCCGATGGCCTTGCCGTCGCCGATCTTGTCGAAGGCGGTGCCCTTGGCTTCGATCATGCCGGCAAGCGCGCCGGCGACGAAGGATCCCTGCTCCTCGGCGAAATTGGCGTAGATCATCTTGGGGTTGTCGAGGACGCCATCGATGAACACGAAGCGCTGGTCAGGATATTCGGCGCTGACCTTTTGCAGCGAGTCCACCAGCTCCCAGCCCATCACGAAGATCAGGTCGTACTGTTTGCCCTTGGCAAGATTCTCGAACTGCTGCTGGTAGTCGAGCGCGCGATTGCCGGTGTCGACCAGCTTGAGATCGATGCCGAAATCGGTCTTGGCCTTGTTGAGGCCGTTGACGATCGAAACGCCAAAACCCTGTGCAAAGTATCCCGAGATGGCGGCCACGGAAACCTTGGCCTGTGCGGCGGCCGGTCCGAACGAAATGGCAAGCATCGTGCCGGCCAGGAATAAACTCTTGAGCGCCCTTTTCATGTCATTCCCCTTCAGCTTTTTTCAGCTTTTGAAGCCACGCTTTGACCATCCCCCACACATCGCCGGGACAACGGCGAGTTCGTTGATGGTCATATGAGTTTAGGAGCGGCTTAACAGGCTGTCAATCGTCATCCGATGCAGTTTTCTTGGCCCTTCGCCCGCTTGCCCGACGTCTGTGCTTGACAAATGTCGATAGGCATAATTGTTGATACTCTAACGAGTTTTATGAACGACGGGATGAAGGAAGAGAACAATGCCGGCTGTGGTGGTCAGGAAATTTCTGGTTCAGATGGAAGAGATATTCCATGAGGGCGGACCCCACGCGGCACGCCCGCTCAAGCGAGGCGCGATCGTCGCGGTCATCGCCAACCCTTTTGCCGGACGCTATGTCGAAGAGATCACCGGCTTCATGGAAGACCTGAAGCCGCTCGGTCTCGATATGGCTCGGCGCCTGATCGACGCCATTGGTGAGGGCGGCCAGGCCATCGAAGGTTATGGCAAGGGTGCCATAGTCGGCGCCGCCGGCGAGCTTGAACATGGCGCGCTCTGGCACAATCCGGGCGGCTACGCGATGCGCGAACTGCTCGGCAATGCCAAGGCGATCGTGCCTTCGACCAAGAAAGTCGGCGGCCCCGGAACGCGCATCGACATCCCGATCACGCACATAAACGCCTCCTATGTGCGCAGCCATTTCGATGCAATCGAGATCGGCATTGCCGATGCGCCGCGCAGCGATGAAATGGCGGTCATCCTGGCGATGACCACCGGCGCACGCGTTCATGCACGGGTCGGCGGCCTTGCCGCCGCCGACATCAAGGGTGAGGACGGACTGCGATGAGCCCGGAAATCCGCCGTATCATCACCATCGTCGAGGAAACCCGGATCGAAGGCGGGCGGCACGTCGATCCGCCGACGCGGCGTGCCGCAGCCATTGCGGTCATCCGCAACCCCTATGCGGGTACCTACGTCGAGGATCTGTCGGCACTCAGCGCCATCGGCGAAGCGTTGGGCGAAATCTTGCCCAAGCGCGCCGTCGCTGCTCTGGGCATTGCCGGCAACCGGGTCGAGAGCTTCGGCAAGGCGGCCGCCGTCGGCGCCGATGGCGAGCTCGAACATGCCGCCGCCATCCTTCATCCAAAGCTCGGCGCCCCGTTCCGCGATGTGCTCGGCAAGGGCGCCGCGCTCATTCCCTCATCGAAGAAGCGCGGCGGCCTCGGCGTGCCGCTCGATATTCCGCTCGGCCACAAGGACGCGGCGCGGGTGCGCAGCCATTTCGACGGCATGGAGGTTCGTGTTCCCGACGCACCGCGTGCCGACGAGATCGTCGTCGCTA
>NZ_RZQE01000156.1:0-11853 GCF_004022955.1 Mesorhizobium sp. M7A.F.Ca.US.002.01.1.1
CCGAAGACGGCACCTGGGGACTGGTGCGCGCCTCGTCGAACAAGCCGGAACTGGTCGTGGTCGTCGAAAGCCCGGTGTCGTCGCAGCGTCGACGGGAGATGTTCGAGGCTGTCGACGCCGTGCTGCGCCGCAGCCCCGAGGTGGGCGCCTACAACCAGACTTTTTGAATGGCAGTTGAATGACCGAGAGGATTGTCAGTTTTGTCATGAGCGGCGGCGTCGGCTCGCGGTTGTGGCCGCTGTCGCGCGAGGACAATCCCAAGCAGTTCCACGATCTGTCCGGCGACGGCTCGATGCTGGCCAAGACCTTGCGCCGGCTGACGGCCCGGCCGGAAGGCGAAACGCCGATCTTCCTGATTGCCGCGGAGCGCCATGCCGGTCGCGTTCACGCCGATCTTGCCGGCCTCGACCTCGCCGGCGGCGGGCCGCTGTTCGAGCCGACCGGGCGCAACACAGCCGCCGCTGTCGCACTGGCGACACTGCGCACACTGTCCGAGTTCGGCGACAGCCTGGTGCTGGTGGTGCCGTCGGACCATGAGATATCGACCCCGCGCCAGTTCTGGCAGAGCGTCGAAGCCGGCACCGAGGCAGCGCGTAGCGGCCGGCTGGTGGTGTTCGGCATCAGGCCGACACAGCCCGAGACCGGCTACGGCTATATCGAGGTTGCGGCCGAAAGCGGCGGCATCTTCGACGTGTCGCGCTTCGTCGAAAAGCCGGATCTTGCGACTGCGCAAAGCTATCTCAAGGCCGGAAATTTCTACTGGAACACCGGTATCTTCCTTTTTCGCGCCAGCGCCATGCGTGATGCCTTCATAGCGTTCCAGCCGGATATCTGGCAGGCCACCGAAGCAGCCTACAAGGCAGCGACATCGGATTTGTCCGGCCTTTACATGCCGCTAGAACTCTACGCCGCCATTCCGTCGAACTCGATCGACTACGCCATCATGGAGCGGGCAAAAGACATCGCGATGGTGCCGGCCGGCTTCCGCTGGAACGATCTCGGCTCATGGCAGTCGCTGCTCGATGTCGGCCCCGCCGACGACCGGGGCAATGTCATCATCGGCGACGTCGTCGCCATCGATTGCGAGAATTCCTACATTCGCAGTGACGGCCGCCTGCTGTCGGCGATCGGCATGAAGGACATCGCCATCGTTTCGACATCGGATGCCACCTTCGTCGCTCCGGTCAGCCACAGCCAACACGTCAAGAAGATCGTCGAGCAGCTCGAAAAATCGGGTCGCCTGGAAACCAGGTTCACGCCGGCGCATGACCGCGTCATCGAAAGCGGCGCCTGGCGGCGGCGCGTGCATCACTGGCTGTTTCAGGAGACCTTGCCGCTGTGGTCGACATCGGGCGTCGACGAACGCCATGGCGGCTTTCACGAAGCGCTTGGCCTGGACGCTTCGCCGTTGATGAAGCCCAAGCGCATGCGCACCACGGCGAGGCAGGTCTATGCCTTCGCCGTTGCCCGGGCGCGCGGCTGGGACGGTCCGGCCGACCGGCTGATCAGCCACGGCATCGCCTTCATGGCCGGCAAGGGCCGCACCGACAAGGGCGGCTGGGTTCGGACGCTGAATGTTGACGGTTCGGTTGCCGACGCCACCGAGGATGCCTACGATCATTCCTGCGTGCTCCTGGCACTGGCGCATGCGCATATGTCTGGCAATCCCGACGCTTTGCGCCTCGGCGAGGAAACCTTCGCCTTTCTCGATGCGCATCTCGAAGACAGCCGCATGACCGGCTTCCTTGAGACATCGGATGGCAAAGGCGAGCGCCGCTCCAACCCGCATATGCACCTGCTTGAGGCCTTCCTCGCCTGGCACCAGGCGACCGGCGAGCGCGCCCATCTGCGCCGCGCAGCGCGTATCATCGACCTCTTCCGCAGTCATTTCTTCGATCCGGAAAGCTGGACGCTTGGCGAGTATTTCGATGCCGAATGGAAACCATCCGCCCGCGAGAAAGGCTCGTGGACCGAGCCTGGCCACCATTTCGAATGGGCCTCTTTGCTGGTCGATTTCGCTGGGCGCAGCGGCCAGGCCGAGTTGAGCGGCTTTGCCAGGAAACTCTACGCCTCGGCCATCGCCAATGGCCTCAACCGCGCCACCGGCCTTGCCTATGGCGCCGTCTCGCGACAGGGCCTGCCGCTCGACCTGATATCGCGCAGCTGGCCGCAGGCCGAAGCGGTGAAGGCGGCGATCGCGCTGGATGGTTCGGGCGGGCCCGATCTCAAGCCCGAGATCGAAGCGCGCGTCGGCCGGTTGTTCCGCTGGCACATTGACCCGGCGCCGCTCGGACTGTGGATCGACCGCATCGACGAACGCGGCCGCTCGCTGGCGACCGATGTGCCAGCCAGCATCTTCTATCATCTGGTCTGTGCGCTGACGCAATATCTGGACAGCACGGCCGACCTGAAGGCGTAGAGGGCTGGATCAGTACGGGCTCGCCACGTCACCCGTCTCGACATAGATCGACTTCAGCTGCGAATAGAGCGCCAGTGCGGCCAGTGAATTCTCACGCCCGATGCCTGACTGTTTGAAGCCGCCGAACGGGATTTCCACCGGCGTCAGATTATACGCGTTGATCCAGCAGGTGCCGGCCTGCAGTTCGGCGATGACGCGGTGGGCGCGCGGCAGGTCGCGCGTGAAGACGCCGGCAGCGAGGCCGAATTCGGTGTCGTTGGCGCGGTCGATCACCTCGTCCTCGCCGTCGAATTTCAACACGCTCATCACTGGTCCGAAAATTTCTTCACGGGCGATGCGCATGCCATCGGTCACGCCGGTGAACACCGTCGGCTCGACGAAGAAGCCGCCCTGAAAGCCCTGCAGCGAAGGCACATTGCCGCCGCAAGCAAGCGTCGCTCCATCCTGCTTGCCGATCTCGATATAGCCGGCCACCTTGTCGTGCTGCGCCTTGGAGACCAGCGGTCCCATCTGGGTTTCGGGATCGAGCGGGTCGCCGATGCGGATTTTCTTGGTCCGCTCTATCAGACGGTCGACAAAGCGGTCGTGGATGCCGCTCTGCACGAAGACGCGCGTGCCGTTGGAGCAGATCTGTCCGGTCGAATAGAAATTGCCGAGCATGGCGCCGCCAATGGCGTTCTCGATGTCGGCATCGTCGAACACGATCAGCGGCGACTTGCCCCCGAGTTCCATCGTCGCGTGCTTCATCTTCGAGCCGGCAAGCGACAGCACCTTGCGGCCGGTCGGCACCGAACCGGTCACCGAGACCTTGGCGACGACATCGTGGCCGACAAGCCCGGCGCCGACATCGCCATAGCCCTGCACAACGTTGAACAAGCCGTCGGGTAGCCCCGCTTCGCTGTAGATCTCGGCCAGTGCCAGCGCCGACAGCGGCGTGTTTTCCGACGGCTTGAACACCATGGCATTGCCCATGGCGAGCGCCGGTGCCGATTTCCAGCCGGCGATCTGGATCGGGTAGTTCCATGCGCCGATGCCGACACAGACGCCGAGCGCTTCGCGCCTTGTGTAGGCGAAGGGTCCGCCGAGATCGACCGACTCGCCGTTGTAGGCGGCAACGGCACCGCCGAAATATTCAAGGCAGTCCGCAGCCGAGGGCGCATCCGCCACCAACGTTTCCTGGATCGCCTTGCCGGTGTCCAGCGTCTCGATGCGAGCGAGGTCGGCGTTGCGGGCGCGCAATATGTCGGCGGCGCGGCGCAGGATGCGCCCGCGCTCGACCGGCTTCAGCCGCGCCCAGGCGGGCTGCGCCGCCCGCGCGGCCTCGACGGCGAGTTCCAGCACGTTCGGCGTTGCCGAACGCAGCATGGCGATGGTCTCGCCGGTTGCCGGATAGATGACCGGCAGCGGGGCGCCGCCTTCGTCCTCGATGTAGCGTCCGTTGACATAGTGCGATGCCGTGGGCTGAGCGCGCATGGAAGTCTCCAGATTGTCTTTCGCGGCATGCGGATCGTGCAGTCACACGATCATGCTCTATCTGTCCGACGCCTGCCAGCGCGGATTGATCCATGGTTCCTGGTTGGACGGCGCCAGCGGCGTGCGGCCAAGGATGTGATCGGATGCCTTCTCGCCGGTCATGATCGACGGCGCATTGAGATTGCCGTTGGTGACGCGCGGGAAGATCGAGGAATCGGCGACCCGCAATCCTTCGACGCCGATGACCCGGCACTCCGGATCGACGACGCTCATCACGTCGTCGGCGCGGCCCATCTTGCAGGTGCCGCAAGGATGGTAGGCGCTCTCGGCGTGATCCCGGATGAAGATGTCGAGATCGTCGTCCGACTGCACGTGGCTGCCCGGCGATATCTCCTTGCCTCGATAGGGATCGAACGCCGACTGGCCGAAGATCTCGCGCGTCAGCCGGATGCAGTGGCGGAACTCCGCCCAGTCGTCTGGATGCGACATGTAGTTGAAGTGGATCATCGGTTTCGATTTCGGGTCCGGCGAGCGCAGCGTCACCGACCCCCGCGACTTCGAGCGCATCGGTCCGACATGCGCCTGGAAGCCGTGCGACTTGGCCGCCGCCTTGCCGTCATAGCGGACTGCCGCGGGGATGAAATGGTACTGGATGTCGGGGTAGTCGACGCCGGCACGTGAGCGCACGAAGGCCGCCGCTTCGAAATGGTTGGTGGCGCCAAGCCCGGTCTTGAGGAACAGCCACTGCGCCCCGATGAGCGCTTTCGAGAACGGATTCAGCACCGAATTGAGCGTGATCGGCAGCAATGATTCCTGCTGGATGTAGAGCTCCATATGGTCCTGCAGGTTGCGGCCGACGCCGGGCCTGTCGGCCACCACCGGAATGCCGTTTTCGCGCAGATGCTCGGCCGGACCGATGCCGGACAGCATCAGGATCTTGGGCGAATTGATCGACGATGCGGCGACGATTACCTCACGTCGCGCCTTAACGACCTGAATCTGTTTGTGAGCTTCGATCTCGACGCCGATGGCGCGCTGATTCTCGATGATCACCCGCCGCGCAAAGCCCTTGACCAGACTGACGTTTTTGCGCTTCAGCGCCGGCTTCAGATAGGCTGATGCCGCCGACCATCGGCGGCCGCCGCTGATGGTCTGCTCCATCGGCCCAAAACCTTCCTGCTTGGAACCGTTATAGTCCTCCGTCAGTTCGAACCCGGCCTGGCGGCCAGCCTCGACGAAGGCGCCATAGAGCGGATTTTTACGCGAGCCGCGCTGCACATGCAGCGGCCCGCCGTGCCCGCGCCAGCCATCCTCGCCGCCATCCGAATCCTCCATGCGCTTGAAATAGGGGAGCACGTCGGCGAAGCCCCAGCCGGCCGCACCCTCTTCGGCCCAATGGTCGAAGTCGCGGGCGTGGCCGCGCACATAGACCATGCCGTTGATCGAGGACGAGCCGCCGATAACCTTGCCGCGCGGTGTCGCCAGCACACGGCCGCCGAGATGCGGCTCCGGCTCGCTGGCAAAGCCCCAGTCGTACAGGCTCATGTTGAGCGGGATCGACAGCGCCGACGGCATCTGGATCAGCGGCCCGATATCGCTGCCGCCGAATTCGATGACGATGACCGAATGCTTGCCGTCTTCCGACAGGCGATAGGCCATGGCCGAGCCGGCCGAGCCGGAGCCGATGATGACGAAATCCGCTTCAAGCATGGTTCATATGCGCCATGAAATCGGCGAGCGAGACATTGCCGCCGGTAGCCACAACAAGGACGGTCTTGTCCTTCACATCCACCTTGCCGCCGAGCAATGCCGCGATCGACGCCGCCCCCGACGGTTCGAGCACCAGCTTCATGCGCTCGAAGGCGATCCGCATGGCGCGCCGCACCGATTGGTCGTCGACGGTGATGCCGTGAACACCCGCCGTCTTGACCGCGGCAAACGGAGCATCGCCCGGCCGTCGTGACATCAACCCGTCGCAGATCGATTTCGGCCCGATCGGCATCGTCTCGATAGCGCCATGCGCCAGCGACGAGCCCATGCCATTGAAACCTTCCGGCTCGACGCCGATGATCTCTGTCGCTGGCGACAGATAATGGAAGGCAAGCGAAACGCCGCCGATCAACCCGCCGCCACCGACCGAGCAGAACAAGAGGTCGGCGCTGGCACCTTTGGCTTCGAGTTGGTCAAGCGCTTCGAGGCCGGCGCCCGCCTGGCCGGCGACGATCTCCGGATCGTCGAATGGATGCAGCAGCGCCAGGCCCTCTGTCTCGGCGATCTCGCGCGCCTTGGCGGCGGCGACTTCCTCCCGCGCGCGCTCGCCATGGTCGGTCAGCACGACGCGGGCGCCATAGCCCGCCGTGGCATCACGCTTGGCGGCCGGTGCGTCGATCGGCATGACGATGGTGACGGGAACGCCAAGCGCCTGGCCGGCAGCCGCCAGCCCTTGCGCGAAATTGCCGGAGGAGTAGGCGACGACGCCCTTCTTCGCTTCGTCAACTGAAAGCTGCTTCAGGCGCCAATAGGCGCCGCGCACCTTGAATGAGCCGGCCCATTGCAGCGATTCCGGCTTGATGAAGACGCGGGCGGCGCCGGTCTCGCGGGCTAGTGCCGTCGATTCCAGCAGCGGCGTGATCTGCGTCGCCCTGGAGGTGACGGCATAGGCCTGCTTGAGATGGTCAAGGGAGGGGACGAGAAGGTCTGACATCATTCGCCTCGCGGATACCGTTTGCTCTCTTCGAGATTGTCGAGGTTCATGTGATTGCGCATGTAGCGCTCGGACGCCTTTTGCAGGGGCTGGAAATCCCAGGGGTAATAGGCGCCGTTGCGCAGCGCCGGATAGACGACCCAGCGGCGCGCCTGGCTTTCGCGGACAGCGGCGTCGAAGCCGGCCATGTCCCAGCGCGCCTGGACTTTGTCCATGAATGCCGCCACCAAGCCGGCATTGGCGGGGTCGTCGGCCAGATTGTCCCGTTCGAGCGGATCGGCTTCGAGATCGAACAGTTGCGGCGGATCGAGCTCGCAGTGGACGAATTTGTATCTGCCGTCGCGGATCGCCACCAACGGCGCGTTGGACCCTTCGGCCGCATACTCCATCAACACCGGTGCGGTGCGCTCGATGCCCTCGGTGAGCGGCAGCAGCGACTGGCCGTCGGTCCACGGCGCGATCGCAGCGATGTCGATGCCGGCGAGATCGCAAAGCGTCGGCGCCACGTCGAGATTGGAGACCGGCGTCTCGATCAGCCCGGCGCGAACGCCCTTGCCGGCAATCATCAGCGGTACCCGCGCCGAACCCTCGAAGAAGCTCATCTTGAACCACAGGCCGCGCTCGCCGAGCATGTCGCCGTGATCCGAGCAGAACAGGATGATTGTGTCGTCCGCCATGCGTGTGCGCTTGAGAACGTCGAGGATCTCGCCCAGCTTGTCGTCGACATAGGAGATGTTGGCGAAATAGCCCTGCCGCGAACGACGCACCTGCTCTGGCGTGATCTCGAAAGAGGGGTAGTCACTGGCGTGGTACAGCCGCCGGGAATGCGTATCCTGCTGGTCATACGCGATGAACCCGGTTTCCGGGTCCAGCGCCTGGCAATGCTCATAGAGATCCCAATATTGCTTGCGCGCGACATAGGGATCGTGCGGATGCGACAGCGAGACAGTGAGGCACCAAGGCCGATGGTTCGCATCGTCCTGTTCGCGCGAAAGCTGATAGAGCTTCTGCGTGGCCAGGAACACGACCTCGTCGTCATACTCCATCTGGTTGGTGATCTCGGCGACGCCTGCACCGGTCACCGAGCCCAGATTGTGATACCACCAGTCGATACGCTCGCCGGGCTTGCGGTAATCCGGCGTCCAGCCGAAATCGGCTGGATAAATGTCGGTCGTCAGCCGCTCCTCGAAACCATGCAACTGGTCCGGCCCAACGAAATGCATCTTGCCCGACAGGCAGGTGTAGTAGCCGGCGGCGCGCAAATGATGGGCAAAGGTCGGGATCGATGAGGCGAATTCGGCGGCATTGTCATAGACGCCGGTGCGCGACGGCAATTGCCCGCTCATGAACGAGGCACGGCCCGGCGCGCAGAGCGGCGAGGCCGTGTAGTTGTTGGCAAAGCGCGCCGAACGCGCGGCCAACGCTTTCAGATGCGGTGTATGCAGAAACTCCGCCGGTCCGTCCGGAAACAGGGTTCCGTTGAGCTGGTCGACCATGACGATCAGGAAATTGGTTGGCTTCATTGTCACTGTTTGCGCCGCTCGCCAAGTTTGGTTTCGAGATAGTCCTCGACCAGCGCGATCGCGGTCGCGGCATCGGGCACGCCGTCTTTCAGCGCCCGCCTGATGTAGAGCCCGTCGATCAACGCCGCGGTCGCTTCGGCGGCGCGGTCGGCTTCGGCTCTGGGCAAGATCCCGGTCAGCCCGCTCATCAGGTTCGAGTGCAGCCGCCGCGCGTAGACCTTGAGCAGCCGGCGCAAGGCCGATGATTTCTGCGCCTCGACATAGAAGGCGAGCCAGGCGGCGATGGTTTCCGGCTGGAACTGGATGTCGGAGAAATTGACAGCGACCACCGCCGAGACCCTTTCGCGCGCGCTATTGGCCGAGCCAAGGGCGCGCAACGTATCGGCTGTAAGCTCCGCCAGTATGTGCCGCATCGTCGCCAAGAGCAGCTCGTCCTTGGCACCAAAATAATGATGGGCAAGGGCGGACGACACGCCGGCGCGTCCGGCGATCTCGGACATGGTCACGTCGAGCGAACCGCGCTCGCCGATCGCCGAGATCGTCGCGTCGATCAGCGCCTTGCGGCGCAGCGGTTCCATTCCGATTTTCGGCATCTCGCCATGATCCTTTGAGAGAACAGGATTATTTTTTATTGACGCGTCAATCAACAAAAAAATCGGCCGCGATCTCGGCTCTACCAAGCGATTGTAGGCCTCCAGCCCTTCACGAAACCGGCACGATTGTTTATCTTTGAACAATAGATGCGAAATGCGCCGTGAGCCGACATGCCAGGCCGGCGCCAAGGATGGAGACCGCCATGACCGCATGCATCGTCGGATGGGCGCATTCGCGCTTCGGCAAGCTTGAGGGCGAAACGCTCGAAAACCTCATCGTCAAGGTGGCAACGGACGCGCTCGACCATGCCGGCATCGGTCCCGACGAGGTCGACGAGATCGTGCTCGGCCACTTCAACGCCGGTTTTTCGGCGCAGGATTTCACCGCCAGTCTGGTGCTTCAGGCCGACGACCGGCTGCGCTTCAAGCCGGCGACGCGTGTCGAGAACGCTTGCGCCACCGGATCGGCGGCGGTCCGCCAGGGCATCCGCGCCATTGACGCGAATGCCGCTCGCATCGTGCTGGTGGTCGGCGCGGAGCAGATGACGACGACGCCGGGGCCGGAGATCGGCAAAAACCTGCTCAAGGCGTCCTATCTGCCCGAGGACGGCGAGACACCGGCGGGGTTCGCCGGCGTCTTCGGCAAGATCGCGCAGGCCTATTTCCAGCGTTATGGCGATCAGTCGGATGCGCTGGCCATGATTGCCGCCAAGAACCACAAGAACGGCGTCGACAATCCCTATGCGCAGATGCGCAAGGATTTCGGCTATGAGTTCTGCCGCCAGGAGAGCGAGAAGAACCCCTTCGTTGCCGGTCCTCTGAAGCGCACCGACTGCTCGCTGGTCTCCGACGGCGCCGCCGCCCTTATCCTTGCCGACACCGCCACGGCGCTGAAGATGCGCCGTGCCGTTGCCTTCCGCGCCAACGAACATGTGCAGGATTTCCTGCCGATGTCGAAGCGCGACATTCTGACCTTCGAAGGCTGCGAGCAGGCCTGGAACCGGGCGCTGAAATCGGCCGGCGTGACGCTCGACGATCTGTCCTTCGTCGAAACGCATGACTGCTTCACCATTGCCGAACTGATCGAGTACGAGGCGATGGGCCTTGCCAAGCCGGGAGAGGGGGCGAAGCTGGCGTTGGACGGCACAACGGCCAAGGATGGTCGCCTGCCGGTCAATCCATCCGGCGGGCTGAAGGCCAAGGGCCATCCGATCGGCGCCACTGGCGTGTCCATGCATGTCTTGACCGCCATGCAGCTTGTCGGTGAGGCCGGCGGCATCCAGGTGCCGGGCGCAAAACTGGGCGGCATCTTCAATATGGGCGGTGCGGCGGTCGCCAACTACGTTTCCATTCTCGACCGGATCAGATAAACCGCCCGCATTTGCGGAAGGTGACATGACAAATCCGGTTCTGATCGAAGTCTTGCGCGGCGCGATCGTCGAGAGCGCGCATCGCGGCTCAGTCGCGGTCTTCGATGGCGACGGCAAGCCCGTGTGGGAGATCGGCGATACGGCCAAGCCGGTGTTTCCGCGCTCGGCGGTCAAGGCGATCCAGGCCTTGCCGTTGGTCGAAAGCGGGGCGGCGGATGCCTATGGTTTCGGCAACCGCGAACTGGCGCTCGCCTGCGCCTCCCACTCGGGCGAGCCGGCACATGTCGACCTTGCGCGATCCATGCTGGCCAAGGCTGGGCTGGACGGATCGGCGCTCGAATGCGGCACGCATTGGCCGTCCAATCATGACGCCGAGATTGCGCTCGCCCGCGCCGGCGGCTCGCCGAACGCCTTGCACAACAATTGTTCGGGCAAACATTCCGGCTTCCTCTGCACCTGCGTCCACGCCGGCATTGCGCATCGCGGCTATGTCAAGCCGGGACACGGCCTGCAGGACATGGTGCGCGACGCCATGCAGTCGGTGACGGGCGCTGTCCATGGTGAGGACCAGCGTGCCATCGACGGCTGTTCGATCCCGACCTACGCGGTGCCGCTCAGGAGCTTCGCGCTCGGCTTTGCCCGCATGGCCACGACATCAGGTTTTGGCCCAGAGCGAGCCAAGGCTGCAAAGCGGCTGCTTTCCGCCTGCATGGCCGAGCCCTTCTTCGTTTCCGGCAGCGGCCGCGAAGACGTCGCGTTGATGGAGGCCGCACCAGGGCGGATTTTCACGAAGGGCGGCGCCGAAGGCGTCCATTGTGCCGCAATTCCGGAACTTGGCCTCGGCATCGCACTCAAATGCGATGATGGCGCCGGCCGCGCCGGCGAAGCCATGGTTGCCGCCGTCCTTGCCAAACTGTTGCGTGCCGACGAGGCCTTGGCGGCGAAGCTGCTCGAATTGGCAAACGCGCCCATTGAAAATCGCAACGGTGCCAAAGTCGGAGCGCTGAGGCCGACGGCAACTCTCAAGTGACGTGATTGCGCTCGACGGTCAGATGCGCGTAGCCGCTACCGTTTGACGAGGCGAGATCGCCTGTCGCGGGCTCCGCCCAGCGCTGGCCGACAACCGCACCGTTCAGCGCGCCGTCGATGACATTGTCTGAAATGACGGCCGTACCGGCGCCCTCGACCACGGATACGACGATCCCGGTTCCTGCCTTGCGGATGATGTTGCCGGTGGCGACGACATTGCGCAGGTACGGGCCCCAGCCGATCTGCATGCCATAGAGTGGCGCGTTCTCGATGACATTGTTGGAAACGGTGGTGTCGGCCTCAACGCCGATGCCGACGCCAAATCCCGGCGAGTCGGCGGGGTAGGGGCCGCTGGTCGACAGATTGCGCACGATGTTGCCGGAACAGACGCCCATGCGGCCGCCTTCGTTGAAATTGACGATCGAGATGCCGTTGGCGGCGCCGTCGACGATGTTGTTGCTGATGATGGCGCCTTCGAACGAGAACTCGGAATAGATCGCCGTTTCGCCAGAGCGCGAGCAGGTGTTGCCCGATATCTGCAGGTTGCTGGCGCTGTTGGCGCGGATGGCCGAGAAGACGCAGTCCGAGACGATGTTGCCCGAGATGACGACATTGCCGGCGCGAAAGGCATTGATGCCGTTGCCGTTCTGCCCGGTTCCGCCGCTGCGTGCCTGGATCCCTTGGACGCGGTTGCCGGTGACCATGGTGCCGTCTTCGGCCACCTGCCAGCGGTGTACGAGGA
>NZ_RZQE01000157.1:0-11793 GCF_004022955.1 Mesorhizobium sp. M7A.F.Ca.US.002.01.1.1
ACCCAGGATCGCCCCTCGCCGCCATTTTCCGTGGGCCGCCCACGATGCTGAACGACAGGCCGCCATGCTGAACACCAAGCCGAACTGGCCGATCCTTACCGTGATGGTCGGCATCAGCCTGACCGGCTGCAAGATCCTGCCGACGAAATCGGACGACGGCAACAACGCTGCCACCTTCAATCCAGACCAGATGGTCGAGGAGATATGGGCGGCAAAGGTCGTGCCCTATCTCCAGCAGAAAGCCGGAGCGTTTGCGCAGGTTCACACCCTGGCGACAACCGACCCAGCGGCTGCCGGCGCCAAATACGGCAATGCGAACAAGCAGGCGAATTCGCCTTGGACTTTCGCGGTTCGGCTGGAAGGCAAGATTATCGCGGCCAACACACAGTCGCGTGCGGCAACGGTCGACGTCGATGTCGACGGCGACGGCAAAGCCGATGCACGGGTGCAGATCGGACCGGCGGTGCGCGGTACCGCGCTGCGCGACAGCCTGGACTTCATCCAGTTCAACGACTTCACCAACCAGATCGACTTCGCCCAGTTCGGCAAGGCTTTCAACGCTTATGCCGACAAGACGGTGCTTTCCGAGCTGCCGCGCGAGGCGCTGGAAGGCCGCAGTGCCAAGGTGCTCGGCGCCTATACGCTGGGGAGCGGCCAGGACCTGCCGCTGGTGACGCCGGCGGAGGCAGAGATCGGGCCGAAGCCATGAGCGCGATCGCGGAGCGCGAAATCATTCTGAAGCTCGAGGACGTCTCCAAGGTCTATTCCGGCACCGTTGCGGTCAAGCGCGCCAATTTCGAGGTGCGCAAGGGCGCGGTCAACGTGCTGGTCGGCGAAAACGGCGCCGGCAAGTCGACGCTGATGAAGATCATCGCCGGTGTCGAACGGCCGACCGCCGGCCGCATCCTGCTGGAAGGCGAAGAGGTTTCCTTCTCGTCATCCGGTGACGCGGTGAACCGTGGCATCGGCATGGTGTTCCAGGAGCTGAACCTGTTCGGCAATATGAGCGTCGCCGAGAATATTTTCGCCACCCGGGAAATCACCAACCGCTTCGGCAAAATCGACCACGCGCAACAGGAAAACCGCGCTGCGGAATTTCTGGAACGCCTGCAGGCCGGCATCCGGCCCGACATGCTGGTCGAGGATCTGCGTATCGGCCAGCAGCAACTGGTCGAGATCGCCAAGGCGGTTTCGCTCGACGCGCGCATCCTGATCATGGACGAACCGACCTCGGCGCTGAGTGCTGCGGAAGTCGAGATCCTGTTCAAGGTGATCGCCGACCTCAAGGCGCGCGGCGTGGCCATCGTCTACATTTCGCACCGGCTCGAAGAGCTGATCCGCATCGGCGACTACATCACCGTGCTGCGTGACGGCCGCATCACCGGCCAGGAAGAGATGAAGAACGTCGACACGCAGTGGATCGTTCGCCAGATGATCGGCTCCGACGCCAAGGACTTCGCCAAGGCCGACGGCCATCTTCCGGGCGAAGAGATTTTTCGTGCCGAGGAGATCTGCCTGCCTCGTGCCACCGGCGGACTTGCCGTCGACCATGTCTCGTTGTCGCTGCGTGCCGGCGAGATCCTCGGCATATACGGCTTGATGGGCGCCGGGCGCAGCGAACTGTTCGACTGTATCATGGGCCGCCACGGCCATTCGACCGGCGACATCTTCATTGGCGGTAGAAAGGTCAAGGAGCGCGATACGACGCGGCGCATCCGGCGCGGGCTGGCGCTGATCCCCGAGGATCGCCAGCGCGAAGGGCTTGTCTCGATCCTTTCGGTCGCCAGCAATTTGACGCTGGCCAGCCTGTCGCGCTTTGCCCGCCTGTTCCACATCCGTGGTGCCGACGAAAGGCAGGCGGTGACGCAGGTGGTGCGGGAGTTGGCGATCAGGGTCGCCGACCCGGCGCAAGAGGTGTCGTCGCTGTCGGGCGGCAACCAGCAGAAGGTGGTGATCGGCAAGGCGCTGCTCACCGAACCCAAGGTGCTGTTGATGGACGAGCCCAGCCGAGGCATCGATGTCGGCGCCAAGGCCGACGTCTTCCGCACGATGCGCAAACTGTCGCGCGATGGATTGGGCATTCTCTTCGCCACCTCGGATCTCGATGAGGTGATGGCGCTGTCAGACCGCATTGCGGTGATGAGCAACGGAAAACTGACGGGCATGTTCGATCGCTCCGAGGCGACGGAGGCAGCCCTTGTCTCCGCATCGGCGCTTGGCCACGGACCAGCCCCACATACGGAGAGCACCGCCCATGACTGACATCCCAGCCAAAGCGGCCGCTCCCTCCGCTTCCAGCGGCTCGGTGCTGCTGACAGTTATGAAGCTCAGGACCTTCATTGCGCTGATCGCCGTGCTGATCTTCTTCTCGATCGCGGCGCCGAATTTCCTGTCGACCGCCAATCTGATCCTGATGTCGAAGCACGTGGCGCTGAATGCGTTCCTGGCGATGGGCATGACCTTCGTCATCATCACCGGCGGCATCGACCTTTCGGTCGGTTCGATCGTCGGCCTGTGCGGTATGGTGGCCGGGTATCTCGTGCTCAACGGCATCGACCTGCAGATCGGCTACACCATCTATTTCAACGTCTTTGAGATCGCGCTGATCACGCTTGCCGTCGGCATATTGATCGGCGCCGTCAACGGCTTGCTGATCACCAGGCTAAACGTCGCGCCGTTCATCGCCACGCTCGGCGTGCTCTATGTCGCGCGCGGCCTGGCGCTGCTGTCGTCGGATGGCCGCACCTTTCCCAACCTCGTCGGCAAGCCGGAGCTTGGCACCACCGGCTTCGGCTTCCTCGGGGCCGGTCGGCTGCTTGGCCTGCCGGTGGCGATCTGGATCCTCATCGTCGTTGCACTGGGAGCCGCCTATCTCGCCAAGTACACGCCACTCGGTCGCCATATCTTCGCCGTCGGCGGCAATGAACGGGCGTCGCGGATTTCGGGCGTCCGGGTCAACATGGTCAAGATGTTCGTCTATATGTTCTCCGGTTTCTGCGCGGCGATCGTCGGCCTGATCATCTCGTCCGAGCTGATGGCCTCGCATCCGGCGACGGGCGAAAGCTTCGAGCTCAACGCCATTGCGGCGGCGGTGCTTGGCGGCACTTCGATGTCGGGCGGCCGCGGTACGATCGGCGGCACCATCGTCGGCGCCTTCGTCATCGGCATCCTTTCGGACGGGTTGGTGATGATGGGCGTGAGTTCGTTCTGGCAGATGGTGATCAAGGGCCTCGTCATCATCGTCGCCGTCGTCGTCGACCAGGCACAGCGCCGGCTTCAGCAACGTGTCACCTTGATGCAGATGGCAAAGGCAGGCTGAGCATGGCGGAACTGCGGGGAGCGCTGATCGGCTGCGGCTTCTTTGCCGTCAACCAGATGCATGCCTGGCGCGACATAGCGGGCGCCTCGATCATCGCCATCTGCGACCGTGACCCGGAACGGTTGCGGATCGTCGGTGGCCAGTTCGGCATTGCGAAGCGCTATACCGATGCGGCGGACCTTTTTGCCGGCGAAAGCCTGGATTTCGTCGACATCGCCACCACCGCGCCCAGCCATCGTCCGCTTGTCGAAATGGCGGCCGCCCACCGCGTACCGGTGGTCTGCCAGAAGCCGTTCGCGCCGACGCTTGCCGAGGCAAAGGCGATGGTCAAGGCATGCGCGGAAGCCGGCGTTCCGCTGATGGTGCATGAGAATTTTCGCTGGCAGTCACCTATCCAGGCGGTGCAGACCGTGCTCGATAGCGGCGAGATCGGCACACCCTTCTTCGGGCGTATCTCCTTCCGCTCGGCCTATGACGTGTTTTCCGGTCAGCCCTATCTGGCGACGGGAAAGCGCTTCATCATCGAGGACCTCGGTATCCATATCCTCGATATCGCCCGTTTCCTGCTCGGCGACGTCTCGACCATCACGACACGAATCGCCCGCATCAATCCCGCCATTGCGGGCGAGGATGTGGCGACCATGCTGATGGACCACAAGAGCGGCGCAACCTCCGTGGTCGACTGCAGCTACGCGACCAAGCTCGCCACCGAGCCGTTTCCCGAAACGCTGATCGAGATCGATGGCAGCGACGGCACGATCCGGCTGGCGCAGGGATACCGGCTGACCGTCACCGGCAAGAGCGGCACGGCCGTCACCGACGTCTCGCCGCCGCTGCTGGCCTGGGCGTCGCGGCCCTGGCACAACATCCAGGAAAGCGTCGTCGCCATCCAGCAGCACTGGGTAGACTGCCTGGCAAAGGGCGTACAACCGGCGACCTCGGGCGCGGACAATCTCAAGACGTTCGCGCTGGTCGAGGCCGCCTATGCTGGGGCCGCGAGCCGGCAACCGGTGCAACTCGACGCCTCGCTGAAATGACCGCCGATACCTTCCTCCTTTACGGCACGCGCGTGGTCGAGGCCGAGCCGGTCAGGCTCAGCGCAGGCGCGCTCAGCGCCGACTTCGTCAACGGCAATCTGCGCACCATTCGGCATGGCGGCACCGAAGTGCTACGCGCCATCGCCTATATCGTGCGTGACCGCGACTGGGGCACCTATGAGCCAAATTTGATGGACCTGGTGATCGAGCAGGGTGCCGACGCTTTTTCGGTCAGCTATTCGGCAAGCTGCCTGGCCCCCGATGGAAACCGGCTCGGCTTCCGCGCCACCATCAAAGGCTCTGCCGACGGCCGTCTGGTCTTCGACGTCAGCGCCCTTCCCGAAAACGATTTCGAAACCAACCGCTGCGGCTTCTGTATCCTGCACCCGATCGCCGACCTCGCCGGTAGCCCGGTCATGGTCGAGCACACAGACGGCAGCGTGGTGGCGACGAAACTTCCCCAGCTGATCGACCCCTGGCAGCCTTTCAAGGATATCCGCGCCATCTCCCATCAGATTCGGCCTGGTGTCACCGCTGAGTGCCGGATGGAAGGCGATACTTTCGAAATGGAGGACCAGCGCAACTGGTCGGACGCCTCCTACAAGACCTATGTGCGGCCGCTGGTGCTGCCGTGGCCGTATGTGCTGCCTGCCGGCCAGCCCCTGCGCCAGACGATCAGCCTGCGCATCGCAGGTGAAGGCAAAGCGCCGGCTGCCGCAGTGGCCAGCGAACCGGTCAGAGTCGAACTCGGCGAGGCGGGAGCAAGGCTGCCCGATGTCGGCGTGATCATCTATCCCGAGGATGTCGAGACGGCGCTGGCGAACCTCTCCACGCTGGCGGCACTCGGCCCACAACAGCTGCTGTTTCACTACGATCCGACGCGCGGCCACGGCCTCGATGCCTTGCGCGCTTTCGCCCGGCTCGCAACTGCCTACGCAGCCGAAACAACCCTCGAATGCATAGTTGCCTGCGCTGGCGATCTTGACGCCGAGCTGTCCGGCGTCGCCGACCTGGTTCGCCGGGCCGGGCTGAAACTCTCGGCCATTGCCGTGTCGCCGTCGGTCGATCGGCAGTCGACGCCGCCGGGCAGCGCGTGGCCGGAATGCCCGCCGCTCGACGACGTTTATGCGGCAGCGCGGCGGGCATTCCCCGGTATCCGCCTCGGCGGCGGCATGTTCAGCTATTTCACCGAACTCAACCGCAAGCGCGTGCCGGCAGACCAGCTCGATTTCGTCACCCACTGCACTTGCCCGATCGTGCATGCCGCCGACGATCTCAGCGTCATGCAGTCACTGGAGGCGCTGCCTTTCATCACCCAATCGGCACGGGCAATCTTCGGGGCAAAACCCTACCGGATCGGACCATCGACGATTGCCATGCGGCAGAACCCTTATGGCGGAGCGACCAAACCCAATCCCGGGGGACAGCGCATTGCCATGGCCGACAGCGATCCGCGCCATGCCGGCCAGTTCGCGGCGGCTTGGACGGTCGGCTATGCCGCGCGCGTCGCAGCCGCTGGGCTGGAACAGCTCACGCTCTCCAGCTTCACCGGACCGTTCGGCGTGCTGGCGTCATCCGGAGAACCCGTCGCGGAAGGATCGCCCCGGCCGCTCTTCAGAGCCATCAAGGGGCTTTGCGAACTGGCCGGCCTTGCGCATGTGGCGGCAAGGACGAGCGATGAGACCAAGGTGCTGGCGCTGGCTGGACGCTCGGCCTCGGGCGACACTGTCGTGTGGCTGGCGAACCTGACGGCGGACGACGTGCAGGTCGACATTTCAGCTTTTGGCCGAGGCCATCTCGTGATGACGCCTTACGAGATCGTCCGGATCGACTGACGTTATTTTTCGGAGTTCATCACGTAGAGCGCGCGCGAGCGTTCTAGATGCTTGATCATCGCCTTCTCGGCGCCGTCCGCATCCTTCAGTTCAATGCGGCCTATGATCTCTTCGTGCTCGGTGAGCGTGAACTTTTCCTTGCCGGTCCAGATCAGCATTTCGGTGTGGTATTCCTTCAGCCAGCCGAGCATCGCCTCGCTGACGGCGACATAGATCGGGTTGCCGGAGATCGCGGCGATCTGTGTATGGAACTTCATGTCGGCGGAGATGAAGGCTTCGGAATCGCCGCGAAAGCCGCGCTGTTCGGCAACGGTGGCCCGCAGCCGCAGCACATCCTCGGCGGTGGCCTTTTCGGCGGCTTCCCTGACCATACCGCGCTCGAAGAAGATGCGCGCGGTCTTTAGGTGCTCCAGCGTGTCTTTCGATGACGACAGGATGATCTTGGCGGCGCCGTCGACCTGCTTGATGATCGACTTGGCGGTGAGTTGCAGCACCTTGGCGCGTTCGCCATGCGAGATCGCAACCAGCCCCATATTGCTCAGCGCCTGCATCGCCTCGCGGATCGCGGGGCGGCCGACCTCGAAGCGCTCCATCAGCTCGCGCTCCGAGGGCATGTCGTCGCCTGGCATCAGCTCGCCGCTGGTGATCAGGCGCTTCAGCCGCAAGAAGACCTCATCGGAAAGCTTGCGCCGGACAATCGGTTCCGAACGGTTCATCGCCGCGAATCACTCCCTTGACCCGGCCCTATCTAACACTGCCGCCACAATTCCCGGAATTGCCGTCTGTCGATCCCGCTGCCGGATATGACTTGCAATACTTATGTACTCATTATACCAGATTTGAAACACCAGTGAACCTTTTTCGAACGCCTCGGCTTGAGACAGCGGACCATGATCACCCTCACCTACCGCATCGAAACGCCTGGAAGCATCGAAGCGCTGGCGGCCAAGATCGCCAGCGATCAGTCCACCGGCACCTTCGTAGCGCTGCCCGGCGAGACCGAGGAACTGAAGGCCCGGGTGGCGGCGCGTGTGCTGGCGATTCGGCCTCTGCCCGATGCCGAGGGGCCGTCGCTTCCCAATGACGGTAAGGGGCCGTTCAGGCGCGCCGATGTCAACATCGCCTTTCCGTTCGATGCCATCGGCACCGACCTTTCGGCGCTGATGACGATTGCCATCGGCGGCACCTATTCGATCAAGGGCCTTACCGGGATTCGCGTCGTCGACATGAAATTGCCGGAGGAGTATCGCGGGGCACATCCCGGCCCACAGTTCGGTGTCGCCGGCAGCCGCCGGCTGACCAATGTGACTGACCGCCCGATCATCGGCACGATCGTCAAGCCGGCGCTGGGATTGCGGCCGCACGAGACGGCGGCAATGGTGGCGGAACTGATCGCCGCCGGCGTCGACTTCATCAAGGATGACGAGAAGCTGATGAGCCCGGCCTATTCGCCCCTGTCGGAACGGGTGAAGGCAATCATGCCGCTGATCCTCGATCACGAGCAGAAGACCGGGAAGAAGGTGATGTATGCCTTCGGCATTTCGCACGCCGATCCGGACGAGATGATGCGCAACCACGATCTGGTGGCGAAGGCCGGCGGCAATTGTGCTGTTATCAACATCAATTCGATCGGCTTTGGCGGCATGGCATTCCTGAGAAAACGCTCCGGCCTGGTGCTGCATGCTCATCGCAACGGCTGGGACATCCTCACCCGTCACCCCGGCCTCGGCATGGACTTCAAGGTCTGGCAGCAATTCTGGCGACTGCTCGGCGTCGACCAGTTCCAGATCAACGGCATCGCCTCGAAATACTGGGAGCCGGATGACTCTTTCGTCGAATCCTTCAAGGCGGTGACGACGCCGATCTTTTCGCCTGGGGACTGCGCATTACCGGTGGCAGGTTCCGGCCAGTGGGGCGGTCAGGCGCCCGAGACATATGCACGAACCGGCCGGACCGTGGATCTTCTCTATCTCTGCGGCGGCGGCATCGTCAGCCATCCGGACGGACCGGGCGCCGGCGTACGTGCCGTGCAGCAAGCCTGGCAAGCGGCGGTCGACGGCATTCCGCTGGCCGACTTCGCCTTGAACCATCCCGAACTGGCGCGGTCGATCGAAAAATTCGGCGACGGCAAGGCAGCCTGAGACGATGCAGGACCTGCTTCTCAGCTATTATGGCGACGACCTGACCGGCTCGACCGATGTCATGGAGGCGCTCGAGCTCGGTGGCGTGCCGACCGTGCTGTTCATGCGCCAGCCGGACGCGGCCCTGCTGTCCCGGTTTGGCCATTGCCGGGCGATAGGGCTGGCCGGCACCAGCCGCAGTGAGACGCCGCAATGGATGGACACGCATCTGCGCGATGCCTTCGCCTGGCTGAAGACGCTTAACGCCGAGATTTGCCACTACAAGGTCTGCTCGACCTTCGATTCCAGCCCGACGATCGGCAGCATCGGCCGAGCCATCGAGGTCGGCCGCTCGGTGTTCGCGCAGGATAGCGTGCCGCTGCTGGTCGGCGCGCCGCAGCTCAAGCGCTATACCGCTTTCGGCCATCTGTTCGCGGCCTATCGCGACCAATATTTCCGCATTGATCGCCACCCGGTGATGAGCCGTCACCCGACGACGCCAATGGATGAGTCCGATCTGCTGATCCATCTGTCGCGGCAGACGGCGCTGAGCTCCGGGCTGATCGATCTTGCGACGTTGCAGTCCGCGTCGCGGTCGGCGGCGTTCGATCGCCTGACCGGAAACGGCACCGCTATCGTGCTTGTCGATATCGACAATCTGGAAACGCAGGCTCTGGCCGGCAAGGAGATCTGGCGCGTTCGCGAGCCCGGCGGCTCTTTTGTCGTCGGCTCATCCGGGATCGAGTATGCATTGCTGGCCGAATGGGCGTCGAATGGCATCGTCAGCGCCGGACATGGCTTCACGCTACCGGGCGCAGCCGAGCGGATAGCCGTCGTGTCGGGCAGTTGCTCGCCGACCACCGAACGGCAGATCCGGCATGCCCTGACCGACGGTTTCGACGGCATCGAGGTCGATCCCGTCGATCTGGTTTCGGAGGCCTCACAGCAGGTGATCGCGCGCGTAACGGCAAGCGGCCGTGCCAGTCTGCAAGCCGGGCGCAGCGTCATCCTCTACACCGCGCTTGGCCCCACTGCCGACAGGGGCGCCGAAATCGACCGGGAGGAAGGCGCCCGCCACAGGCTTGGCCGCGGCCTCGGAGAAATCCTTCGCAACCTGACGGTGGAACAGAGCCTGCGTCGCGTGGTCATTGCAGGCGGCGACACGTCGAGCCACGCACTCGGCGAGATGGGTGTCGATGCCCTGACAATTCGCATGCCGCTGCCCGCTTCGCCGGGTTCCCCGCTTTGCGTTGCCCACTCGCGCGTCAAGGCGATCGACGGACTGGAGGTCGCGCTCAAGGGCGGCCAGGTCGGGACCGATCGCTATTTCTCAGCCATCCGCGACGGCCTCGGCGGTTGAAACAGCCAGCGCCTGCGTCCAGGTGCTGGCCGGTGGGAACATCTCAACGCGCGAAATACGCCTTGCCGGGTGGAAATCCCGGTAACACCCGGTATTATCTGCGAAAATGCCGAAGTCGGGAGGATGCCGGGTGCAGACCAAGAAGATCATCAACGATGGCAACCGCGCCGTCGACGAGATGCTGGAAGGCATCCTGGCAGCGCATCCCCGCCATCTCAAAAGCGTGGAGGGTAGCCCACGCTCCATCGTCGCCCGCGACGGGCCGCGCCAGGGCAAGGTGGGCCTCGTCATTGGCGGCGGCTCGGGCCATGAGCCAAGCTTTCTCGGCTTCGTCGGCAAGGGATTGGCCGACGCGGCGGCCATCGGAAATGTCTTTGCCTCGCCACCGCCGGACCCGATCCTCGAATGCGCCAAGGCGGTCAGCGGCGGCGCCGGCGTGCTGTTCATGTACGGCAATTATGCCGGCGACGTGATGAATTTCGACATGGCGGCCGAGATGGCGGCGATGGACGACATCGAGGTGCGCACGGTGCTGAGCACCGACGACGTTGCCTCGGCACCGCGCGACCAGCGGCACAAGAGGCGCGGTGTCGCCGGCAATTTCTTCATCTTCAAGGCGGCCGGCGCCGCCTGCGACCGGATGTTGTCGTTCGACGAATGCGAGCGCATCGCCGGCAAGGCCAACGACCACACCTTCACCATGGGCGTGGCGCTGTCGCCCTGTTCGCTGCCGCAGACCCGCCGGCCTAATTTCGAGATCGGTCCGGACGAGATGGAGATCGGCATGGGCATCCACGGCGAGCCCGGCATCGCGCGCGAAAAGTTGAAAAAGGCCGACGAGATCACCGACGAGATGCTGGACAGGATCCTCGACGAGATGGCGCCGGCGCGCGGCGACAAGGTCGCGGTGCTCGTCAATTCGCTGGGCTCAACGCCGCTGATGGAACTCTACATCATGAACCGGCGCGTGAAGCAGAGGCTCGATGAGATCGGTGTGTCCATCCACGCAAGCTGGGTCGGCAATTACTGCACCTCGCTCGAAATGGCCGGGGCCTCGATCACGCTGCATCGGCTGGACGGCGAGTTGCAGACGATGCTGGACCACCCCTGCGACTGCGCCATGTTTCGCGCCGGCTAAACCCACTTCTGTGGCAAGGACCAAGACATGACGACAATCGACACCGCCCGCCTTGTCGCGATGTTCGCGGCGATCGCAACCGCCATGTCCGCCGACAGGGACCGACTATGCGCGCTTGACGGGGTTATCGGTGACGCCGACCACGGCATCGCGATGGAGCTTGGATTTTCCGCTGCGCGCGATGCGGTGGCCGGACTGGACACCGCGGCGACCGATCCGACCACCTTGCTGAACACGGCGGCAAAGTCGTTCCTGAATGCGGTCGGCGCCTCCTCCGGTCCGCTCTATGCGACCGCGCTCATGCGCGCCGCGGCAGCCGTCAAGGGCAAGACGGCGCTCGACGACGCGGACGTGGTCGCCCTGTTCCAGGCCATGGCCAAGGGCATTCAGGATCGCGGCAAGGCAGAACCTGGCGAAAAGACGATGATCGATGCATGGGCGCCGGCGGGGCAAGCGGCGGGCGAAGCGCTGGCCTCAGGCAAGGATCTGGCCGCCAGTCTCAAGGCCGCCGCCCAGGCGGCAGAGACAGGCGCGGAAGCGACCAAAGCGATGGTGGCCACCAAGGGCCGGGCATCACGCCTCGGCGAACGTTCGCTTGGCCATATGGATCCGGGCGCTGCGTCCGCCGTCACCGTGATCGAGGCGATGCGGACCGCCTTGACCGACTGATCATCAGCGGACTTGCCGCGTCTTTCAGCGCTTGGCGTCGAGCTTGTCGACGGCCTGCACGTTCGCGGCAGATGGGCCATTCGGATCAAACTCGGAGGCAAGCCATGCGTCGGCGATCGATTTCGCCAGTTCGGGACCGATGACGCGGGCGCCCATGGTGATGATCTGGGCGTTGTTGGACTTGGCGGCGCGCTCCGCGGAATAGGTATCGTGGGTCAACGCGGCGCGAATGCCCGGCACCTTGTTGGCAGAGATGCTGACGCCGATGCCGGTGCCACAAAACAGGATGGCCCGGTCGTAGTTGCCGTCCAGGAT
>NZ_RZQE01000158.1:0-11708 GCF_004022955.1 Mesorhizobium sp. M7A.F.Ca.US.002.01.1.1
CCGGCTGAGCTGCCTCGCGAACCTCACGAACCGCCGTTTTTCATGCGGTTTCCGATCCAACTTCTTGTGCTTGCCTGCCTCCTGGTTGGGACCGTTCCCGGCCTGACCATCGGTCCGTTCCTCCACACCGCCGTCACCTCCGTCCTGGGACCCGCGACGCCACAGTACAGTCTGGCTATCTGGCACGGGTTCACAATTCCTCTGTTCATGAGCGTGTTGGCGCTTGCCGGTGGCGCAATCCTTTATCTGCTGCTGAAGGACTATCTGGCGCGCTGCGAGGACGGCCCTCCCTACTTCCGCCGTCTCAGGGGCCAGCGCGTCTTCGAGCGCGTGTTGGTGGTGGTTTCGTGGAGAGGTGCCCGCTTCCTGGAAAGGTTTCTCGGAACGCGTCGGCTCCAGCCGCAACTTCGCTTGCTGGTCGTCGTGGCCTTCATCGCCGCCGCTTGGCCGCTCTACAGGCTAGGTTTCGATCCTGGTCGGCTGACAGTCCAAGGCGTCGACGTCACCTTCGCCGGCATCTGGGCAGTCGGCGTCGTGTGCGCCCTTGGCGCCGCGTGGCAAGCCAAGTTCCACCGGCTGTTCGCCCTTGTCCTGCTCGGCGGAGCCGGACTTGTCACCTGCACCACCTTCGTCTGGTTTTCGGCGCCGGACCTCGCGCTCACTCAACTGCTCGTGGAGGTGGTGACCACGGTTCTCATCCTTCTGGGATTGCGCTGGTTGCCCAAGCGATCGGCAGACGTCGCCCCCGGCCTGGCCACGACTGGCGCAAGACTACGTCGCTACCGCGATCTGGCCATTGCGGTGGTGTGCGGGACCGGCATGACCATTATCGCCTATGCGGTTATGACACGAACCCCGCCCGTCACAATCGCCGACTTCTTCCTGAAAAAGGCCTATTCGGAAGGAGGCGGCAAGAACGTCGTCAACGTCATCCTGGTGGACTTCCGGGGTTTCGACACGTTCGGCGAGATCACGGTTCTCGGCATCGTCGCGTTGACGGTGTTCGCCCTGCTTCGCCGGTTCCGGCCGGCGCCCGACAATGTCGAATCCCCTGAACAGCAACGCGTCCAGAGGGCATTCGACGAAGCCAGGCCCGACCGTGAGGCGGGCGATACGGTGAGCGACTATTTGCTGATCCCGGCGGTGATCATGCAATGGCTGTTCCCGGTCATCATCGTGTTCGCCGCCTATCTGTTCATGCGCGGCCACGATCTCCCCGGCGGCGGCTTTGTCGCCGGAATCGCATTGGCCGCCGCCTTCATCTTGCAATATCTGGCGGCGGGCACACGCTGGGTTGAAGACAGGTTGCGGGTCCTGCCGGTGAACTGGATCGGCTTCGGCCTTCTCCTGGCGGCCCTCGTCGGGGCGGCCTCCTGGCTGTTCGGATACCCTTTCCTGACCTCGTATTCCCGTTATGTCGAATTGCCACTGATCGGTTCGGTGCCGGCGGCTACCGCGACCCTTTTCGATCTCGGCGTCTTTTGCCTCGTTCTCGGTGCGACCGTGCTGATGCTGATCGCTCTCGCCCACCAGTCCATCCGCCGACTGCGCGCATACCGGATCGTGGCGCAAAGCAACGAGGAAATCGCGTAGTGGAGCTTATCCTTGCCATCGGGATCGGCGTACTGACGGGGGCCGGCGTTTGGCTGTTACTTCGGCCGCGGACCTTTCAGGTCATCATCGGCCTGTCGCTCATCGGCTATGGGGTTAATCTGTTCATCTTCTCGATGGGCAGACTCAGGGTGAATACGCCGCCCGTTCTCGAATCCGGCGCGGTGGTCAACCCAGCGGACTACGCCGACCCCATCCCGCAGGCGCTTGTTTTGACCGCCATCGTCATCGGCTTCGCGACAACGGCCCTGTTCCTCGTGGTGCTGCTCGTATCGCGTGGCCTGACGGGCAGCGACCATGTCGACGGCAGGGAGCCCAATTGATGGAAACGGCAGGTCATCTCATGATCATGCCGATCGTCCTGCCGCTCGCGGCAGGGGCCGTGCTGCTGCTGCTGGACGAGCGTCGCCATGTCGTCAAGGCAGTGATCAGCATCGTCTCGGCGCTTGCGCTGGTGGTCATCGCCATAGCTCTGCTTCGCTTGGTCGACAATGCCTTTGCTTCGTCAGCAACCACCGGCGTCTATCTGCTCGGCAATTGGCCGGCGCCGTTCGGCATCGTGCTCGTGCTCGACAGGTTGTCCGCCCTGATGCTGGTTCTCACCAGCGTACTGGCGCTCGCTTCCCTGGCCTTCTCGCTGGCGCGCTGGCACAAGGCAGGGCCGCATTTCCACACGCTCTTCCAGTTTCTGCTCATGGGGCTGAACGGGGCGTTCCTCACCGGCGACCTGTTCAACCTGTTCGTCTTCTTCGAGGTGCTTCTGGCTGCATCCTATGGTCTCGTTCTGCATGGCTCGGGGCCGCTCCGCGTCAAGGCGGGCCTGCACTACATTGCAGTCAATCTCGCTGCTTCGTCGCTGTTTCTGATCGGGGTCAGCCTGATCTACGGCGTGACCGGCACACTGAACATGGCAGATCTTGCGCAGCGAATCCCGGCGGTGCCGGCGGCGGATCGAATGCTGCTCGAAGCAGGCGCCGCCGTCCTCGGCGTCGCCTTCCTGGTCAAGGCGGGGATGTGGCCGCTGAGCTTCTGGCTGCCCGGCGCTTATTCGGCGGCAGCGGCCCCGGTCGCCGCGATCTTCGTGATCATGACCAAGGTCGGCTTCTATATCCTGCTGAGGCTTTCCCTGTTGCTGTTTGGCGTGGACGCCGGCGCCACAGCGGGCTTTGGCGACTCGTGGCTGCTGTTCGGCGGCATGGCCACCATCGCCTTCGGCGCTATCGGCGTGTTGGCGTCGCAGGCAGTGGGCCGGCTCGCCGGCTTCAGCATCCTGGTCTCATCCGGCACACTGCTGGCCGCGATCGGGATGGCCGATGCGAGAGTCACTGCCGGAGCCCTCTTCTACATGGTCAGTTCAACACTGACGATCGGCGCGTTCTTTCTCTTGATCGAACTCGTCGAGCGGGTGCAGGACCCAGCCGCGCATGTTCTATCGGTGACCATGGAAGCCTATCGCGACGACATGGAGGAGCCGGTGCCAGAGCAGGAGGAAGTCGGCGTTGCCATCCCCGGCACGCTGGCCGTTCTCGGCATCTGTTTCGCGGCATGCGGCCTCTTGCTCGCGGGCCTGCCACCGCTTTCGGGATTTGTCGGAAAGTTCGCGCTGCTGACCGCGATGGTGCGCCCCGATCCTGTGGCGGGTGGCGGCCTAATCGCGGGCTCGACATGGATCCTGGTCGCGTTGCTGATCCTGTCCGGCCTCTGCGCCCTGATCGGCACGATGCGCGCTGGCATCCAGATTTTCTGGGCGCCGATCGAAGGCACCGTCCCCCGCGTGCTGCTCCTGGAGATCGCGCCAGTAGCCTTCCTCCTGACGCTCTGCCTGTTGATGACGGTCCAGGGTGGACCGATGATGCGCTACATGGATGCGACCGCCCAATCGCTGCATTCGCCCGCGGACTACTTGCGAGATGTTCTGTCCACCCAGCCGATACCAGGGCCCAACGCGCCGAGGGACAAATGATCGCCCTTCTGCCTTATCCGCTGCTGACAGCTTCGCTGCTCGCGATGTGGATACTGCTCAATGGGCTGTCCATCGGCCAGGTGTTTCTCGGCGGCGTCATCGCTCTCGCAGCGTCCTTGGCCATGGCAGCGCTTCAGCCCGCTAAACCAAAAATACGACGCTGGGACCTGATCCCGCAATTGGTCCTGGTCGTCCTGGCGGACATTCTTCGCTCCAACATCGCCGTGGCGGAGATCATCCTGCAAGGCGGGCGGCATACGCGAACATCCGGATTCGTGATGATCCCGCTCGAACTGCGCGACCGGACTGGGTTGGCCGTACTCGCCTGCATCATCACCAGCACGCCCGGCACCGCCTGGGTCGAATATCACGCCGGCAGCGGCAGGCTTCGGATCCATGTTCTCGACCTGATCGACCAGCAGGCGTGGATCGACCTGATCAAGCGGCGTTATGAACGACGGTTGATGGAGATTTTCCAATGAGCGGCGTCATAATCGCATGGTCCGTCACCACCGCTCAATTGCTTCTGGTCGCCGCCATGGCATGTGCTCTGCTGCGCCTCGTTCGGGGGCCGCGCGCGCAGGACCGGATCCTGAGCTTCGATGCGCTCTATGTCGGCGCCATGCTTCTCCTGCTGACTTTCGGCATCCGTGCCGGCAGCACGGTCTATTTCGAGGCTGCCCTGGTGATCGCGCTGCTTGGCTTTGTCTCGACCGTGGCGCTGGCGAAATTCCTTATGCGCGGCGAGGTAATAGAATGACCCCTGTCGCCGACCTGCCGGTCTGGGCTGCTCTGCTCACGGGGTTCTTCTTGATCCTGGGGTCGACGCTGACCCTGCTCGGGTCGGTCGGGCTCCTGAGGTTCAGAAGCTTTTACGAACGAATTCACGCCCCGACGCTAGGGACCACCTGGGGCACGGGCGGTGTTCTGATCGCCTCGATCATCTTTCATTCCGTGCTTCAGTCGAAACCTGTCCTGCACGAGATACTGATCGCACTGTTCGTGACTGTCACGACACCCGTCTCGCTTATGCTGCTGGCGCGCGCGTCGCTTTACCGGGACCGCAGCGAAGGCAACGATGGCGTCCCGCCATTCGAGACGGCCGCGCAATCCCAAGACGAACAACCACGATCATCTGGCGCGTAGGCCACGATCAACTTCGGATCGGCGGCACCGCGAAAACATCCACGTCGACCGATCGCAGAATGCTTTCTGTCACGCTGCCCAGAAGTACCTTGATGAGACCCGAACGGCCATGCGTTCCGATCACCAGAAGGTCGGGCGCCACCTCCTTGATCGCCTCCATGATTGCTTCGACGGGGCCTGCTTCCTTGATACGCAGCGACCAGTTGTCGACGCCAAAGTCGTTCGCCTCCAGAAACGCGACCAGTTCCCTACCCGCCTGCAAACGTTCTGCCGCCACGTAGCGCGCTATCTCGTCCTTGCCTATTCCAGCATTGGACATTTTTCCCTTGGCGAACGCATCGAAACCATGGACCAGCGAAAGACTGGCGTCGCCTATGAGCCCGGTTTCCCTCGCCGTCCTGATTGCGCGTGCGGACGGCTCCGACATATCCACGGCGGCCATCACCTTTTTGTATGAATGTTCCACCTCAGCATTCACCATGAGGACCGGGCATGGTCCGGTACGGATCACGCGTTCGATGGTCGTTCCGACAAAAATATCGCGGAGCAACTGCTTGCGGTGCGCGCCCATGACAATGAGATCCGCCGAGCTCGCCGCGGCCGCTTTCAGGATGCCGTCGAACGGGTCGCCGGCGACAACCGTGGACTTGCAGCGGAGCCCCTGCAGTTCGGGGATCGAGGCCATTTGTTCTTCAAGATATCGCTGTGCTTCGCGTCTTTCGAGCTCGAGTATATCTGCGGGCTGGTCGTCGTCGACGACATGGACAAGCGTGAGTTCGGCGCTGACGTCCCGAGCCACAAGGCCAGCTCGCCGCAATGCACGTAGCGAACGGGTGGAAAAATCTGTCGCGGCAAGGATTTTCATGGCAGCTCCTTGTTCCTCGTCCCTGAAATCATAACCGCCGGTCGTTGGGCGTACTTTGGCTAGTAATCTGGTTGACGATGCTATCGCATATTCGAAGTGGCATCCTAGGCGGCGGCTCTACTGTGCTGCAAGGGCCTCCGGAAATGCTTGATCGGCTTCTCTTGCCGCAGGCCTGGCTCCCGCGCGGCTTGACTTCGCAGATTGCTTCCCCAACTATAGGGTATGAGCACCGTCGCCAAAATCCGTCGCGATTTTCTTTTCCGGGTTTGCCCCATAGCGGGATCGTAACCCCCGGCTCGGCTGCCATGCGCGCCCCGAGCCGAGGGGTGAACATGTAAAAATTGAACATGTAACATTGGCGCAGGGTTGCATCAGTCCCTGCGGCATCGGCGCATTCAGCAACAAATTTCCGTCGCACTGACAACCGCTGACGATCCCTTGCCGGGCTCGGACGCGAGGCAGAAACATGAGTACTCAAATGCAAGACATCACGAAAAGCCGGCGCAAGCCGAACATCCGCATTTCGAAGTCGGACCACGCGCGTCTGTCGGCGCTCGCGAACACCGTTGCCGCCCGAAATCCGGAGGCGGCAGATGAGCTGTTCGCCGAACTCGAGCGCGCCCGCATCGTCGCTGATGGCTGGGTCTCCGCCGGCACCGTCCGGATGGGTTCGACCGTGACTTTCAAGCCCGATACCGGCGATCGGAAAACGGTGACGCTGGTTTTCCCTGGCGATGCGGACATCTCCGAAGGCAAGGTCTCAATCCTCACGCCGATTGGCACGGCCCTGGTCGGCCTCTCGGCTGGGCAGTCGATCATGTGGACCGCCCGAGACGGGCGTCGGCATGAACTGCTGGTGCTTGATGTGAGCCAGCCCGCTCCGGCAGGCGATGTGGCCGATCGGCGCGCGCCAGCGTCTTCGACAATCGCTGCGGGCGTCTAGACATGGGCGTTGGCATCCGTCTCCTCAATCACGCGGGCAGCCTCATCGCGGGAGTGTGACCCCTGCGCCGGCCTATCCTGGCCCGGCACAGGGGTAGCTTTCCAAACCCGATCAATTGCCTGACGCCGGACCCCTTGCACAGGGCCGGCTGGAGACGTGCCATGCCCACTATCGATAGCTGCCAACTGACCACCAAGGACTACACCATTCTTGAGGTGATGCAGGAGCGCCGACCTGCCCTCGGCGATGCCTTGTCGGCGATCCTTCAACGGAAGATTTGGAGCGCAGTTGTGATGTTTCGGGAAGACATCCCGGCAAACGTCGTGACGCTCAGCAGCCTCGTGGCTTATCGGGTAAACGACGGCCCTGCCGAAACCCGCATCGTCGCCCATGACCACATGCGCGGTCTGGTTGGCATGCTGTTGCCTATCACCAATCCGCGCGGCCTGGCGCTGCTCGGTCTGGCCGAGGGTCAGTCCATTTCCATTCCGACCTCGGACGGCAGCCTTGAAACGCTGACCGTACATGAAGTGGTTTATCAGCCAGAAGCCGCAAGGCGCGAGAGGCTGAAGCTGGCGGGCGTTGCCGAGCCGGGTTCGTGGCGACCGGACGGACCGGTTCTGCGCGTCGTCCATCGTTCCGATGAACCGCACGACGAAGTTCAGAGCAAAGTCGCGGCGGCATTCGATGCCGGGTTCGACGACCCGGGTCCATCGGCCGCCTGAGAACTCGACTGTCCCGAAGGCTGTGAAGGCGGGTGGACAAGCGTCCCGTCGGGCCTTGCCCTGTATCAATTGAGGCCAACAAAGTAGGGTCTGATTATGGATGATTACAACAACCAGAAGGGCGCCAAGCCTGAAGATGTGCGAGCCGCGTTGAGAGGCTGGGCATTCTTCGCCGTTCTAATGACCGGAATCTTTGGCCTGGCCTACGCTTTGATCGAAATGTAGATGAACCGGCGAAGCCGACCAGCTTGCCGTTGCAGTCTTTGCGATCAAACGCGAACCATGGCTTCGCGCCGGGAGCGACGCTCAATTCACAACTTGCTTCAGGCCGCGCAGCGCCTCCTGTACGTCGGCTCGCGCCTCGCTTGCTTCCGAATAGACGGCATAGGCCGGATAGGTGAATTCCGGCGCGCCTTCTACTACCTCCAGTTGCCCGGCCTCGATATGGGGAGCTGCTGCGCCCCTGCGGAAATAACCCATTCCGCCGGCGCGCAAGATGTAGCTCAGCCCCAGCGGTCCCAGGCCGACCATCAATCCCGGCTCGCCGAAGGCAGAGGAACTGGCACCATGCTGGGCCGCAAACAGCGGCCCCCAGTCGACATAGACATAGTCCTTGGAGCCGCCGGGTTCCCCGTCTCGGTCCATGGTCCGGACCAGAACGAGTTGCTCCTCAACGAGAAGCTCCACCCTGAATCCCGGCAACAACCTCGGCGCATAGAGCACCGCAATGTCAAGAACACCGGTCCTGAGTTGCTCGATCAGTTGGTCCGGTACGCCGACCTGGGCTTGGATGGCGATTTCCGGCCTGGCGTTCTTCATCCAGACCAGCCAGTCGAGCAGCAGCGGGTTCCACAAGCTGAGCTCTCCGCCAAGGGCGACGACGCTTGTCCGTCCCGATGGGATGGCGAGTTGGTGGCGGGCGCGCTCCCAGATTTGCACGAATGACTGGGCGAACCGCTCGAACTCCCGGCCCGCCGGCGTCAGTTGCGCGCCGTTGCGGTTACGGATGAAGAGCTGACGTCCGAGCTCCTCCTCCAGCGTGCGAATGCGTGCGCTTACGGTGGTCTGCGTGACATGAAGGCGATCCGCAGCCTTCAGGAAGCTGCCCGAATGGACGATTTCCAAAAACGTGCGAGCGCGGGCGATGTCCATTGGGGCTTCTCGGTTCAGTGCAATAATCTTGCACCAATACAGCATTTAATTCCGTTTGCCTTCCTGTTTTACACAGCGCAACCTTGATGAGGCCGAGCGGTTTCCGCTGCGACGGTTAATGGAGCGCGCAATGCCAGATCAGGAGGATGGTCCCTTGGAAACGCAAGAGTACGCCTCTCCGCCGTGCTACATGCACGAACTTGTTCCGGGATATGGCGCGGATTCGATCGCGCAGGACACTTGGTCGGATGTCTGTCGGTGGCGCAAGGCGGAACGCAAGCGCCTGATCGACGAGCGTCTAGCCGTAGACCCCGAGGAACGCCTCGCGAAGTCTTTGCGCATCGCTTCCGCTCTCGATCTGGCTGTCGGCCGGGTGAGCGGCCGCATCGTTAGTGGCTATTGGCCTTTTCGAGGGGAACCGGACCTTCGCAACTGGGCGATCCGGGTGATCGAGCGCGGCGGGCGGATCGCGCTGCCGGTCGTCATCAAAAAAGGCTGGCCGCTCGAGTTTCGTATTTGGGGACCGGGAGACCCACTGGAACGCGGAATGTGGAATATTCTTGTCCCGTCACACGGGCCTTCGGTCCAGCCGGATGTGGTCATCGCGCCCGTAGTCGGTTTCGACCAGGCGAATTATCGCCTGGGCTATGGCGGCGGCTTCTTCGACCGGACCCTGGCCGCCGCGCCGAAGCGGCCTCTCGTCGTGGGCGTCGGTTACGCCTGCAGCAAAACCCAGACCATCTATCCGCAGCCACATGACATTCCGATGGATGTGATCGTCACGGATGAATGAATGAGCGCAGGCGAGGCTAATCCTTTGTGACGGCGGATCGCAGATGCCGTCCATTGTTGAGGCCGTCTTGCCAGCCAGCAGTGAAAGCAGGAAGCACGTCATGTCCAATCCCGCCACAACCTTGGATGATCACAAGCCCCGGTTTCTCGTCAGGTGGCTGTTTTCGACCAACCACAAGGATATCGGGACGCTTTACCTGCTGTTCTCGATCATGGCAGGCGTCTTCGGTACCGCGCTTTCCGTGTTGATCCGCATGGAGTTGCAGGAACCGGGCCTGCAGATATTTGGCGATCCGGGTGTCTACAACGTCGTCGTCAGTTCCCATGGGCTGGTCATGATCTTTTTCGTCCTCATGCCGGCGCTGATCGGTGGCTTCGGTAACTGGATGGTGCCGATCATGATCGGCGCGCCCGACATGGCCTTTCCGCGCTTGAACAATATCTCGTTCTGGCTTCTGGTGATGTCGTTTATCCTCTTCATCACCTCAATGTTCGTTCCGGGAGCACCCGGCACGCTCGGTCACGGCGGCGGCTGGACGCTCTATCCGCCCTATTCGACGGACGGCCAGCCGGGTCCCGCCGTCGACCTGGTCATCCTGTCGATCCACCTTTCGGGCGCCTCCTCTATTCTCGGCGCGATCAACTTCATCACCACCATCTTCAACATGCGCGCACCGGGCATGACGATGCACAAGATGCCTCTGTTCGCCTGGTCGATGCTGGTCACCGCGTTCATGCTTCTCATGTCGCTGCCGGTGCTCGCCGGTGCCGTCACCATGCTTTTGACTGATCGCAATTTCGGGACGACTTTCTTCGCACCGTCCAGCGGCGGTGATCCGATCCTATACCAGCATCTGTTCTGGTTCTTCGGTCATCCCGAAGTCTACATCATGATCCTGCCTGGTTTCGGCATCATCAGCCATGTCATCTCGACCTTCGCCAAGAAGCCGATCTTCGGCTACATCGGGATGGCCTATGCGATGGTGGCAATCGGTGCGATCGGCTTTGTTGTCTGGGCACACCATATGTATACCACGGGCCTGTCCCTGGACACCCAGCGCTACTTCGCCTTCGCCTCGATGGTCATCGCCGTTCCAACTGGGGTGAAAGTGTTTTCGTGGCTGGCTACCATGTGGGGAGGATCAATCGAGTTCAAGACCCCCATGCTCTGGGCTCTCGGCTTCGTCCTGCTCTTCACCATCGGTGGTGTCACTGGCATCATGGTTGCCAACCCCGGTATCGACCGCGTCTATCACGACACTTACTTTGTGATCGCCCACTTCCACTATGTGCTGTCATTGGGCGCGGTCTTCGCCATCTTCGCCGGCTTCTACTACTGGTTCCCGAAGATGACTGGTTACATGTACAACGAAACGCTCGGCAAGTTGCATTTCTGGCTGATGTTCGTCGGCGTCAACCTCGTCTTCTTCCCGCAGCATTTTCTCGGCATGGCTGGCATGCCTCGACGTTATGCCGACTACCCCGACGCTTTCGCCGGCTGGAATTTCGTGTCGTCGATCGGTTCCTACATTTCTACGGCCGGACTTATCGTCTTCTTCATCGCGGTCGCGGAGGCCTTCGCCCGCAAGCGTCAAGCTGGCGCCAATCCATGGGGCGAAGGTGCGACCACGCTCGAATGGCTGCTGCCGTCGCCGCCGCCATTCCATCAATGGGAACGGCTGCCGCGCATTGTCTAAAAGTCACCTCCGGTTCTGAACCGGCGCCCGCTTCGACATTTTGTCGGGAGAACTTCATGAACGAGACCACAGACCCAAACAACCAGATACTGCTCATGGCGATCATCGCGTTTTATTGGGCGTTTCTAGGCAGTTGGAGCAAACGTCAGTCACGTCCGGGCGATGACAAGGCAAAACCGGACGATGCGCCGACTGAGCGTCTAGCCGGAAGTAACGAAATCACGTCTTCCGGCGACACGCCCTTGGAGGTTATCCGAAAGAGCGATCCGAGTTTTGACCCTGCCACGTTTCTGGCCGGCGCCAAGGCGGCTTATGAAGTTGTCCTGTTGGCCTATGCAAGTGCGGACATCCAGACATTGAAGCGCCTTGTCGGACCGGAAGTGCTCGACATCTTCGAACGGGCGATTGCCGGGCGCCGGGATCGGGCGGAGATGCTGCAACTCACCTTTATAGGCACGAACGACGCAAAGGTCGTCGACGCTCTTGAGGAGAATGGTACCGCTGAGATTGCCGTTCGCTTCGTTTCCGACGTGGTCAGCGTTACACGCTCGGCCAACAACGACATCGTTTCAGGAGATCCCCAGCAGATCATTGAAGTGATCGATACGTGGACGTTTGCCAGTGACATCCAGCCAAGGAAGCGAAATTGGATGCTGATCGCCACAGACGGCGGCTAGCTGCTTGCGTCATTCCGGTGACCGCTGAAGGGCGACGCTTGGACGCTTGTGTGTGGCTTTCATCGCGTGCGCCGTGATTAACCTAAGAGACCGGCGGTGATGACGGTTGAAACGCATCTGCGCTGCAGGGGCGGGGG
>NZ_RZQE01000159.1:0-11701 GCF_004022955.1 Mesorhizobium sp. M7A.F.Ca.US.002.01.1.1
CCGACAGGCTGATCAGCCGCCTCGACGACACGACGATCGCCTCGGCCCAAAAAGTCTTTGCGCGCATGGATTCGGTCGGGCAGGCGCGGATGAGCGCATTGCATGGCGGCGATCGTGCCAAGCTCGAGATCGCGCCCAATTTGTGGGCAGGCGTCGGCCTGGTGCGCGGCGGTGCCGGTACTGCCCTTGTCGGCGACCCCGACACGATCGCCGAGCGTATCGACGAGTACCGGCGCCTCGGCATCGATACCTTCATCCTGTCCGGCTATCCGCATCTGGAAGAAGCCTATCGCTTCGGCGAACTGGTGCTGCCGAAACTGCCGACCGACCATCCGGTAAAAGCCGCCGGCTCGTCCGTCAACACCGGTCCGTTCGGCGAGACCATCGCCGGCGACCACCGGCCGAAATCGCTCGCCAGCGCCTCGTGAACGCGCTCCCTCCGGCCCGCCGGTTGCGCGTCGCCATCCTTGGCGGCGGCTTTTCCGGCGCGGCGGTGGCCTGGCATCTGGCGCGGGCACCTCAATCGGAGTGCCTGTCGATTTCCGTCATCGAGCCGCGACCAGCGCTCGGCGGCGGCCTGGCCTATTCCAGCGAGGAACCGTCGCACCGGGTCAATGTCCCCGCAGTCAGGATGAGCATGGCTCCCGATGATCCGCAGCATTTTGCACGCTGGTTGGCTGGCAGCGGAGAACTCGAACACGACCCGGATGCCATCTGGAAGAACGGCGACGCTTTTCCGCGCCGTCGCGTGTTCGGCCGCTACGTCGCCGAGCATCTGGCGCCGTATCTCGGTTCCGGCCTTGTCCATCATGTCGAAGGTTCCGCCACACGCGTGACACGCGATGCCAGTGGCGCGGGCTGGACCGTGCACACCTCTGCCGGACCGGTCGTCGCCGATATCCTCGTCCTGGCAGCGACGCATCCGCGGCCCGGCATTCCCAACGCGCTGGCCTCGCTGACGGAAGCGCCAGGTTTCGTCGCCGATCCGTACGCTTCCGCCGCGCTTTCAGGGATCGGGCCGGAGGCGTCGGTGCTGATCGTCGGCTCCGGGTTGACCTCGGCCGACATGGTCGCCGAACTCGACCGCCGTGGCCATCGCGGCCGTATCCTCGCGCTGTCGCGCCGCGGCCTGCGCTCGCGCGGCCACCCGGATATCAGGGGCGAGCCTTTTGGCGACTTTGCATCCGCGCCGGCCACGACGGCGCTCGGCCTGCTCAAGACCATTCGCGCGACGCTGGCGGCCGCGCGCGCCGCCAGCGTCAACTGGCAGTCGGTCTTCGATCAGCTGCGCCTCCAGGGGCCGGTGCTGTGGGCCGCACTTGCGCCGCCGGAGCGGGCAAGGCTGGTGCGCCAGCTGCGCGTGTTCTGGGACGTGCATCGCTTCAGGATCGCGCCGCAGGTCGCCGCCGTGCTCGACCGGCGTCATGCCGCCGGTACAGTCGACACCATTGCCGCCAGGCTTGTCGCGTCGAACGACGAGGACGGCAGCCTGGCTGTCAGCTTTCAACGGCGCGGGCAGACCCGGATCGAGACGATGCGCTTCGCTGCCGTCATCAACACCACCGGTCCGGCCCATGGGCAGGCGCTGCAGCTGAACCCGGCGCTAAGCTCGCTGGCGGAAGCCGGCTTGATCAGGACGGACCAATATGGGCTTGGCATCGAGACAGGTCTCGACAGCCGCGCGATCGGCCGGGACGGCGCGGCGGTCGCGACACTCCTGGTCGCCGGCCCGCTGGCACGAGGGACTTTCGGCGAGCCCATGGGTCTGCCGGAAGTCGCCCGCCATGCCCAGACGGTCGCGGTTGAAATTGCCAAGCTGCTGGTAACGCTGCCGTCAGCGCAGGCCATCGGCCCCAATGCCGCGCACCGTCCACACGTGGGCTGACACCTGCGGGCCGGGTTCGGCAGCGAAAATTGGTATTTCCGTCCCAAGAGCGCCCCAAAAACGGAAAATCCTTCTTTGTATATATATTCTATAAACATAATAAATATCGGAGCCGGCGCGACCGGAGCGATCAACGACACGGCCTGAATGGGAGACAGTTCATGGCACATGCAGAAGCCGATCCGATCAAATTCGCCTATTGGGTGCCGAATGTTTCGGGCGGCCTGGTGATTTCCAACATCGAGCAGCGCACCAACCATTCTGCCGAGTACAATCGCAAGCTGGCGCAGATCGCCGAGAAGGCCGGCTTCGATTACGCGCTCAGCCAGATACGTTTCACCGCCGGCTACGGCGCCGACGAACAGCATGAATCGGTGGCGTTCAGCCATGATCTGCTGGCGGCGACCACGACGCTCAAGGTCATCGCGGCGATCCTGCCAGGACCATGGAACCCGGCGCTGGCGGCCAAGCAGATCGCCACCATCAGCTACCTGACCAACGGCCGCGTCGCGATCAACCTCGTCTCCGGCTGGTTCCGTGGCGAGTTCCATGCCATCGGCGAGCATTGGCTCGATCATGACGAGCGCTATCGCCGCTCGGAGGAATTCATCCGTGCGCTGCGCGGAATATGGACTGAAGACAGCTTCACCTTCCGTGGCGATTTCTACCGCTTCAATGAGTATTCTCTGAAGCCGAAACCGCCGCAAGTACCCGAAATCTTCCAAGGCGGCTCGTCGCGCGCCGCGCGCGACATGGCATCGCGCGTCTCGGACTGGTACTTCACCAACGGCAACACGCCGGCCGAGATCGCCAAGCAGGTCGATGATATCAGGGTCAAGGCGAAGGCCAATAACCATTCCGTCAAAGTTGGCGTCAACGCCTTCGCGGTCGTTCGCGAGACCGAGGACGAGGCCAGGGCGGTGCTCGCCGAAATCATCGCCGAGGCCAATCCCGACGCGGTCAATGCTTTTGGCCATGAGGTCAAGAATGCCGGCAAGGCCTCGCCGGAAGGTGAGGGCAATTGGGCGAAATCGTCCTTCGACGATCTGGTCCAGTACAATGACGGTTTCCGCTCGAACCTGATCGGCACCCCCAGGCAGGTCGCTCAACGCGTCGTCGACCTGAAGCGCGCGGGTGCGGATCTCATCCTGCTCGGTTTCCTGCACTTCCAGGAAGAGGTCGAGTATTTCGGCAAGCATGTCATCCCGCTCGTTCGCGAACTGGAAGACGCCGAGGCGGCGGCGTCGCTGGCGGCGGAATAGTCACCCCATAGGCACGCCGGACACGCGCCGGCCTGCACACATGGAGCTTGCCCGGCGCGCTGATCCGTCGGGCGGCAATAGGTCTTTGCGCGCCTAATCGAGGACGATTGGAATGCCGTTGCCCAGTTATACGCTCGGAGTGATGGAGGCTTCCGCCTATGCACCGGAGGTCTTTGCGCGCGGCCTGCCGTCAGGTCCACGGCCGGAGCAGTCGTTCGAAGATGTCGCCAAGTCGGCAGGGGCCGTTGCCGGCCATGCCTCAGCGTTGCTTTCGCTTCAGGGCATCAGCCTGTCCTTTGGCGGCGTCGTGGCACTGGCCGATATCGACCTATCGGTCCGCCAAGGCGAGATCCGTGCCATCATCGGCCCGAACGGCGCCGGCAAGAGTTCGCTGATCAACGTCATCAGCGGCGTCTACCGGCCGGATCGCGGCCATGTCCAGCTCGACGGTACCTCCTATGCCCAGGTCCCGACGCAGCGGCTGGCCCATCTCGGCGTCGCCAGAACCTTCCAGAATCTCGCACTGTTCAAGGGCCTAAGCGTCCTCGACAATGTCGCCTCTGGCCTTGCCTACAAGGTTCGCTCCAACTTTGCCGGCCAGGTGCTCGGCATCGGCCGCTCGCGTGGCGAGCAGCGCGATTCACGCAGCCGTGCCGAACAGATCCTTGAATTCCTCCATCTCACCGCCATTCGCGACCGTCTTGTCGGCACCTTGCCTTACGGGCTGCAGAAGCGTGTCGAACTGGCCCGCGCGCTGGTGGCCGAGCCGCGCCTGCTTTTGCTGGACGAGCCGATGGCCGGCATGACAGCGAGCGAAAAGAGCGAGATGGCGTCTTTCGTCCGTGCCGCGCGCGATCGTTTCGCCACCACCGTGGTGTTGATCGAGCACGATGTCGGCGTCGTCATGGGTCTGTCCGATCGCATCGCCGTTCTCGACTACGGCCGCAAGATCGCCGACGCCACGCCCGATGAAGTTAGGAACGACCAACGCGTCATCGATGCCTATCTCGGCGTCGCCTCGGACAATGAGGACGGGGCAGGCATATGATCGCCGATTTCGACTACCAATTCCTCATCGAAGTGCTCGTCGGCGGCCTGCTCTCAGGCGTCATGTATTCGCTTGTCGCGATCGGCTTCGTGCTCATCTACAAGACCTCGGGCGTGCTCAATTTCGCGCAAGGCGCGATGCTGCTGTTTGCGGCACTCACCTTCGTCAGCCTCGTCGAGCGCGGTATTCCGTTCGCGCTGGCGCTGGCGGTCACCTTCGCCATCATGGTGGCGATGGGTGTCGCCATCGAGCGCACGGTGCTGCGGCCACTGACCAACAAGCCGCCGATCACACTGTTCATGGCGACGCTCGGCCTGTCCTACATCATCGAGGGCGCCGCCCAGCTGATCTGGGGCACGCAGGTCCATGGCCTCGATCTCGGCATCGAGGACGTGCCGCTGGAAATCGGCGGCGTGCTGATCAGCGAGTTCGACATTTTTGCCGCGGTGGTTGCCGCCGGCATGGTCCTCCTGCTGTCGCTGTTCTTCCGCTACACCCGCATCGGCCTCTCCTTCCGCGCCGTTGCCGACGACCAGTTCGCGGCCCTCGCGGTCGGTCTCAGGCTGCCGCTGATCTGGGCCACCGTGTGGGCTGCCGCCGGCCTTGTCGCCCTGGTGGCGGGACTGCTCTGGGGCGCACGCCTCGGCGTGCAGTTCTCGCTGTCGCTGGTGGTGCTCAAGGCGCTGCCGGTGCTGGTGCTCGGCGGCTTCGATTCCATCCTCGGCGCCATCGTCGGCGGGCTGCTGATCGGCGCCAGTGAGAAGCTCGCCGAGGTCTATATCGGCGATTATTTCGGCGGCGGCATCGAGAGCTGGTTTGCCTATGTCGTCGCGCTCGTCTTCCTGCTGATCCGCCCTTCCGGCCTGTTCGGCCAGAAGCTCGTTGAGAGGATCTGAACAATGACCGCGATAACAAGCGATTTCGTCGCCGCGCCGGTGCTGCCGAAATGGGTCGTACCGGTCCTGCTGCTCGCCTTCGCCTATGGTGTCGTGCCGCTGATCGGCTCAAGCTATCTGTTCGAGGCCATCCTGCTGCCGTTCCTGGCGCTCAGCCTCGCCGGCGTGGGCTTGAACATTCTCACCGGCTATGCCGGCCAGGTCTCGCTGGGCAGTGCCGCCTTCATGGCGGCGGGCGCCTTCGCCGCCTATAATTTCAACCTGCGCGTCGAGGGCCTGCCGCTGATCGGCAGCATCTTCCTGGCCGGCATCGTCGCCGCCGCGATCGGCATCGTTTTCGGCCTGCCCAGCCTGCGTCTGAAGGGTTTTTATCTCGCGGTCTCGACGCTCGCCGCGCAGTTCTTCGTGCAATGGGGGCTGACCAAGTTCAGCTGGTTCTCCAACAACTCGGCGTCAGGCGTCATCGACGCGCCGAGACTGTCGATTTCAGGTTTAGCGCTCGACGGCGCCGTCGGCCGCTATTTGTTCGCGCTGACAATTGTCACTGTGCTGACCTTCCTTGCCTACAGGCTGGTCTCGTCGCAGACCGGTCGCAACTTCATCGCCATCCGCGACAATGAAACCGCCGCCCGCATCATCGGCATTCCGGTGCTGAGGACCAAGCTGCTGGCCTTCGCCATCTCGTCCTTCGTCATCGGCGTCGCAGGCGTCATCTGGGCCTTCGCCTATCTGAGGACCGTCGAGCCGGACGGCTTCGATCTCGATCGGTCGTTCCAGATCCTGTTCATCATCATCATCGGCGGGCTGGCTTCGATCCGCGGCGCGTTTTTCGGCGCCGCCCTCATTGTGGTTTTCCCGCTCGCTCTGTCGCGCCTCGGCGGCTTCCTGCTCGGCGATCTCTTCGATTCGGGCGTGCTCGACATGAGCCAGCGCATCGTTCTGGGCGCGCTCATCATCCTGTTTCTGATCCTTGAACCCGACGGGCTGGTGGCGCTGTGGGACAGGGTCCGAAGACGGCTCCTGTTCGCCTGGCAGTCGACTTGAGCTGATGCATTGAAAATGAATCCCATCGGAAAATGAACAAGGGGCCGAACAAGACGGCCCATACCGGGAGTACCTCGACCATGACTTTCCTCAGCACAATCAAGGCGGCGGCGTTGTCCGCGGCGATGATCGTGTCGGTGGCCTTGCCCGCCGCGCACGCCGACGAACAATATTTCCCGCTGCAGAGCTATCGCGTCGGGCCTTACGCGGCCGGCGGCACCGGCTTCTTCGGCGGCTTCATCGACTATCTCAACCTCATCAACATCCGCGACGGCGGCGTCAACGGCGTCAAGCTGACCTGGGACGAATGCGAGACCCAGTACGAGGTCGAGCGCGGCGTCGAATGCTACGAGCGGCAGAAGAGCCATGCCGGCGCCGCCGCCTGGAACCCGCTCTCGGTCGGCATCGCCTATGCCATGATCGACCGCATCACCGCCGACAAGGTGCCGCTGATCACCGTCAACCACGGCCGCACCGATTCCACCGACGGGCGTGTCTTCCCCTACGTCTTCCCGCTGCTGCTCAATCCCTACAGCGAGACATCAGGCATCGTGAACTACATCGCCTCCAAGGAAGGCGGCATCGACAAGCTGAAGGGCAAGAAGATCGTCGTGCTCTATCACGGCTCGCCCTACGGCAAGGAGACCATCCCGATCTATGAGCTGCTGGCGCAGAAATACGGCTTCACCGTGCAGCAGATCGAGGTGCCGCATCCCGGCAACGAGCAGCAGTCGCAGTGGCTGACCATCCGCCGCGCCAAGCCGGATTTCGTCGTCCTGCGCGGCTGGGGTGTGATGAACCCGGTGGCGCTGAAGACGGCGGTCAAGGTCGGCTATCCCGTCGATCACATCGTCGGCAATGTCTGGTCGAATTCTGAAGAGGATGTCATCCCTGCCGGCGACGCCGCCAAGGGTTACACCGCCATCACCACGCAGGCTTCCGGCAACTCCTACCCGGTGGTTCAGGAGATCGTGAAGACGGTCTACGGCGCCGGCAAGGGTAACCTTGAAGACAAGGCGCGCATCGGCTCGGTCTACCACAATCTCGGCATCGTCAACGGCATCCTCAATGTCGAGGCGATCCGGGTCGCGCAGGAGAAGTTCGGCCACCGCACGCTGACCGGCGACGAGGTCCGCTGGGGCTTCGAGCATCTCAAGCTTGATCCGGCCAAGGTCGAGGCGCTCGGCGCCAAGGACCTGTTCCACTCGATCAATGTCAGCTGGGACAACCATGAAGGCGAAGGCTACGTGACCTTCCAGCAGTGGGACGGCAAGAAGTGGAACGTCGTCTCCGACTGGATCGCGCCGGACTGGGCGCTTCTGCGGCCAATCATCGAGAAGTCCGCCGAGGCCTACGCCGCCGAGAAGGGCATCAAGCTACGCACCTCCGACGATGCCAATGCTGTGACCACCAACTGATCAGTCAGTGCCGGGCGTCGCGGACCAAGTTTCCGTGGCGCCCGACCTGTTCGGTTTTCGAACCGCGAAAGAACAGCCTATGCCGAACGATGACGTCATTCTTGCTGTGGACACGGTCCATGCCACCTACAACCACGCCATCACGGCGCTGCATGGTGTCAGTTTCGAGCTCAGGCGCGGCCAGATACTGGCATTGCTCGGTGCCAATGGCGCTGGCAAGACCACGACGCTGAAGGCCGTCTCCAACCTGCTGCCGGTCGAACGCGGCCAGGTCAATGCCGGCACCATCCGCTATGACGGCTCGGATGTCTCGCGCCGCAAACCGGGCGATCTGGTGCGCGCCGGGCTGGTTCAGGTGCTGGAAGGCCGCCACTGCTTCAAAAGCCTCACCGTCGAGGAGAATCTGATCGCCGGCGGCATCGGCCGCAGCGGCAGCCGCGCCGAGATCAACGGGGATCTCGAACGGATCTACGGCTATTTCCCGAGGCTTCGGGAAAAACGCCGGACATTGTCCGGCCTGACCTCCGGCGGCGAACAGCAGATGACCGCCATCGGCAGGGCGCTGATGTCGCGGCCGCGGCTGCTCGTCCTGGACGAACCGTCGATGGGGCTCGCGCCAATCATCGTCCAGGACATCTTCCAGAGCTTGAAAAAACTCAACCGCGAGACTGGCCTATCCATCCTGGTCGCCGAGCAGAACTCCGCAGTGGCGCTGCGATATGCCGACCATGCCACGGTGCTGGAGAACGGCGTTTCCGTTCTCGCCGGCGCGGCCCCCGAGCTTCGCCAGCGCGAGGACATCAGGGCCTTCTATCTCGGTCAATCGAACCCCGGGCAACAGGCGTCACCCGCCACCAAGCCCGCCCATCTCCACGCCGTTGCCTGAATCGAAATCCCAAGGAGCAGTGAAATGACCGTTTCGACCGTCAAGACCGACAAGGCTTCCGCCGCCGTGCCGCCAGTCGCAAGGCCGACCGCCCCGGCGCACATCATCAAGGACGACGCCGAGGCGATTGCGGTTGCCCATGCGCTCGCCGCCGAATTCGTCAAGGACTCCTCCCGGCGCGACCGTGAACGGATCTGGCCGGTCGCCGAACTCGATGCCTTTTCGCAAAGCGGCCTGTGGTCGATCAATGTACCCAAGGCATTCGGTGGGCCGGAGGTGTCCTATGCGACGCTGGCGAAGGTGATCGAGATCATCTCGGCGGCGGATTCCTCGATCGGCCAGGTTGCGCAGAACCATCTCGGCGTCGTCGCTGCCATCCGCACCGTCTCCGACGCGGACCAGCAGAAGCTGCTGTTCGCCGAAGCGCTGAAGGGCACCCGGTTCGGCAACGCCTTTTCCGAGTTCGGCTCCAAGCGCGCCGCCGATTTTGAGACCCGCTTCACCGATGCCGGCGATCATGTGGTTGTCAACGGCCGGAAATTCTATTCGTCCGGCGCGCTGCTCGCCCATCTGGTGCCGATCGTGGCGCTCGATGACGAGGGCCGCGCCTGGTATGCGATCGCCGACCGCGGCGCACCCGGCCTGACCGTTATCGACGACTGGTCGAGCTTCGGCCAGCGCACGACCCTGTCCGGCACCGTCATCATCGACAACGTCAAGGTGCCGAAGACGCATCTGGTACCCGGCTACAAGGGCTACGACAAACCGACCGCCGACGGCGCCATCTTCCAGATCATCCAGGTGGCCGTGGACACCGGCATCGCCCAGGCGGCGATCGACGAGACGGTCGATTTCGTCAGGACCAAAAGCCGCGCCTGGATCGACAGCGGCGTCGACAACGCCTGGGACGATCCCTACACCATTCAGGCCATCGGCGACCTGACGCTGCGCCTGCACGCGGCGCAGGCGCTGCTCGAAAAGGCCGGTCATGCAATCGACCGGGCAGTGGCCGAGCCGACAGCCGAGACGGTGGCGCACGCCCAGATCGTCACTGCTGAAGCCAAGATCTTGTCGACAGAGATCGCCATCGCCGCCACCAACAAGCTGTTCGAACTGGCAGGGACCCGCTCAACCCTGGCCGAGCACAATCTCGACCGGCATTGGCGCAACGCCCGCACGCACACGCTGCACGATCCGGTGCGCTGGAAATACTCGATCCTCGGCAAATATTTCCTCAACGGCGAAAATCCGCCGCTGCACGCCTGGAGCTGATTTCCACCGGCGGGCTGGCGGCCCGCCACGTCAAACCTTCGACCATTCAAGAGGCCCACTGCCATGTCAAACCCAACAGTCGTCGGCTTTTCCGGCAACATCACCAGGCCGTCAAAGACGCGCGCCTTCGTCGATCTGGTCGCCAGGGACATCGCCGCCAGCCACGGCCTATCGGCGAGCACCTATGATATCGAGGATCTCGGGCCGTCGCTGGGAACGGCGAAATGGGCCCGCGATCTCGACGGCCAGGCGCACGCGATCCTGGAACAAATCCTCGCCGCCGACGTGTTTGTCGTGGGCTCGCCGACCTACAAGGGCAGCTATACCGGCCTGTTCAAGCATTTCTTCGATCTGATCGATCCGGCGGCATTGCGGGGAAAGCCCATCGTGCTGACGGCGACCGGCGGTGGCGAGCGCCATGCCTTGATCGTCGAGCATCAGCTGCGGCCGCTGTTCGGCTTCTTCGAGGCCTTTGCGCTGCCCACCGCCGTCTACGCCACCGACAAGGATTTCACCGACGGCGTGCTGCGCTCCGAGGCGATCCTTAAGCGTGCGGCGCAGGCGGTCGACGAGGTCGGCTTTGTGCTGGCCAATCGTTCGGCAGGCCGGATCGCCGCTGAATAGCCTGTCGTCAGCCAGATTGAACTGAACGAAATCCGTGAGGGCAGCGCCCCCGCTTACGCGCAATTTACGACCGACCGCTAAAACCGTTCCTGTCTGATTCGTCTGGGACAGGAACGTCATGAGCAAAGCCCTTACATCCTTCGCATTGGTCGCCGTGCTGACCGCCTTGCTCATGGCGTTGAGCCTGGCTGTCGCCAGGCACGGCTATCCCTATGGCGCGATCGGCGTCAGGCGCCTTGACGGCATTGCCGACGCCGGCGTGTTCATCCCGATTGCCGCCGTCTATTTCTTCAGCGCGATGCTGATGATGATCCTGCCGATCAGGGCGGCCGGCATTGTCCTGACCCATGCCGCAGACGCCCTTTTCTGGACCGTGATCGCACTGTTTGCGACCATCGTCGGCTGTCTGGTCGCCAGATGGGCGTTCGGGCAGGGCAGCGCCGTGTGGACATTGCTGAACTGGCGGTTCCTGTTTGCCGCGGCGATCGTCGGTTGTCACTTCGTCATGAACGAGCTGCGCCGCAACGTCCTGCTGCGCAGCCTGTTCTTCGTCGTCTTTGCCGCCGCGACGCTGGCCTGCCTGTTCTGGTCGTTCACACTCTGACCAGCCGTAACCGGCTACTTCGCTGATCCTGCGGCGATGTTGCCGGCGGCAATTTCCATCCATGTCCAGAGATAGGCGGCAAGACCGCGATCGACATGGATGCGCAGCTTGCCGTCACGGCGATAGACGACGGCGCTGATGCCTGCGAATGAGAGCGCTGCACTGGCGCTCGCTTGGCTGGGATCGAGCGTCGTTCCACGCGCGATGAAAGCGTCGAGCGCCGTGCCCTCGGCCTCGAACATTTGCAGCCCGGCGCTGATCGCCGTCACCGCGAACCCGTCTGCATGCCAGCCCGTCGCGATGGCGAGGACGCTGTTCGAGACGACGAGCAACCGGTCGCGCGCCAGCCGCGCCGCATAGCGGTCACCTTGTGCGGTGCCAAAGGCTCCGATTCCGTTCCCGTCGGCGCTCGAAGCCCGCGCCCACGCGTCGAGGTCGCCGCTGACCAGCAACTGGTTGAGGCCGCAGACCGCGCGTACCACAAGGCCGGGCACCTTGATCACCGCCGATTGCCAATCCGGTGCAACAGACCATTTTTCCGCGAGATCACGCATGCAGCCGGTCTCCTGCCGGGTCGAAGGCGCAAGGGGCGGTAATCGTCGCCTTGCTGATCTTGCCGAGATGCTGGATGTCGATCGTCTCGCCGTGCCGCGTCGCGCCGCGCTCTATCAGCCCAAGCGCAACCGGGCGGCCAAGCGTCGGGCTCTGGTAGCTCGAGGTGACAAAGCCCTGGCTGTGCAATCTGCCGTCGATCCGTTTGAT